>JBKOZG010000356.1:0-4242 GCA_046725775.1 Actinomycetota bacterium
CACCAAGTCCTAGCCGGCGGGCGGCCTCTATGGCACCCAGGGCCTCCAGGTCGTTTGACGCGAACACCCCAGTAGGCCGATCGGGCAGCCGCAAGATGTTCTCAGCCGCCGAGACTGCCGGCTCGAAGCGGAAGTCGGCCCGCTCAATGAGGCCGGAGTCGAGGGCAAACCCAGCTTCGGTAAGGGCGGCGACGTAGCCGTGATACCGGGCGTCGTCAACCAGACAGTCGTAACCGCGCAGCATCGCAATACGTCGATGGCCAAGCTCCAACAAGTGCTGCACCGCGGTCACGCCGCCTCGCCAATTTGTTGCACCCACGCTCGCCACAGCCCCGTCGACCGAATTGATCGGATCGATCAGCACTACCGGCAGCGCCGCCTCTTGCAGCCAGTGCTGTTGCTCCGAGGTCAGACGCGACGTCACCATAATGACTCCCGCACGACCGACCCGCTCTAGCTCGTGGATCCACTGACGCGCGTTCATATTCTCCGGGAGTGTGCTTACGGCGATATGACCGCCATGCTCCGCTGCGGACCTGATGATCTCGCGCAGGATTTCGAGGTCGTTGGGGTTCCCCAGGGCGTCAAACACCAGCTCGATGTGTCTGTGAGCGAACGGCAGCGCACTCGCGCCCCGCGGCAGGTACTGCTCCTCATGAAGCGCCTGCAGTACCCGCTCCCGCGTGGCTGGGGCAACATCGGGTCGGCCGTTCAAGACCTTCGAGATGGTTGGGGCGGAGACTCCGGCACGCTCGGCTATCTGCTGGAGCGTCATCCGCTTCGATCCTGGGTTCACCCGACCCATTCCTTCCGTATCACCCCCTGTATAGGGCATTCGAATCATATTGCGCAACTGTTTCGGAACGACTGCAGGGCCAGCTCGGTGTTGGCTGAATGTGACATCTGTAGCGGACATCTGAAGCTCGCCCTTACTCTGGCGAGGGTGAAGTTCACCGATGGTTACTGGCAGCTACGGGAAGGTGTTCAGGCCCGCTACCCCGCTCAGGTTTACGACGTCATCGCGAAGCCCGAAGCACTCACCGTCTACGCGCCAACGCGGAAGATCGAGCGTCGTGGTGACACCCTCAACTCACCACTGCTCACCGTGCGATGCGCCTCACCCGCACCCGACGTCATCTCAGTGTCGGTGAGCCATTTCCTCGGGGCTCGGCCACGGCAGCCGCAGTTTCGGTTGGACGCCGACCCATCGGCGCAGGTGCGTATCCAGGTGGACGACGGCCAGGCCACCATTACCTCGGGTGCGCTAGCGGCCCGTTTTCAGCGTGGCGAGGATTGGGCCCTCGAGTTTCTCGCGGACGGCAACCTGCTGACGGCCAGCGCCAATAAGGCGATGGCTCTGATCTCCGAATCGGGCGAGCACTACATCCGCGAGCAGCTGGGTCTGGGAGTCGACGAGTATGTATATGGCCTGGGCGAGCGGTTCGGACCGCTGGTCAAGAACGGCCAAGTGGTGGACATCTGGAACGCCGACGCAGGCACCAGCAGCGAACAGGCGTACAAGAACGTGCCGTTCTACCTGACCAATCGCGGGTACGGAGTGTTTGTCAATCACCCGGGCCGGGTCTCGTTCGAGGTCGGGTCCGAGGCGGTGTCGCGGGTGCAATTCAGTGTGGCTGGCCAAACACTGGAATATCTCCTCATCTACGGGCCCACCCCTGTGGAGATCCTCCGCAAGTACACCGCGCTGACGGGCCGACCCGCACTACCTCCGCCCTGGTCGTTCGGGCTTTGGCTCAGCACCTCGTTCACGACCTCGTACGACGAGCCGACTGTCACCGAGTTCGTCGACGGCATGGCCAGTCGAGGCCTCCCACTGTCGGTGTTCCACTTCGACTGCTTCTGGATGCGCGAATTCCAGTGGTGCGACTTCGCCTGGGACGACCGGACCTTCCCTGATCCAGCGGGCATGCTGTCTCGCCTCAAAGACAAAGGTCTACGCATCTGTGTCTGGATCAACCCGTACATCGCGCAGCGCTCGCCGCTGTTCGCCGAGGGGGTGGCAGGAGGCTACCTGCTCCGAAAACCCGACGGTGAAGTTTGGCAGACCAACAAATGGCAGGCGGGAATGGGGATCGTCGACTTCACCAATCCCGACGCGCGCGAGTGGTACACAAGCAAGTTGCGGGCCTTGTTGGACATGGGCGTTGACTGCTTCAAGACCGACTTCGGGGAGCGGATTCCCACCGACGTCGTGTGGTCTGACGATTCCGACCCGGAGCGGATGCACAACTTCTACAGCTACCTGTACAACCAGAGCGTTTTCGAGCTGCTGCGCACGTACCGCGGTGAGCAGGAGGCGGTGGTATTCGCCCGATCCGCGACGGCCGGTGGGCAGCGCTTCCCCATCCACTGGGGCGGCGACTGCGAGTCGACGTTTGTGTCGATGGCCGAGAGCCTGCGCGGCGGCTTGTCCTTGGCCATGTCTGGCTTCGGGTTCTGGAGCCACGACATCGGTGGCTTCGAAGGACGTCCGGACCCGGCGATATTCAAGCGGTGGATTCCCTTTGGTCTGCTCTGCACCCACAGCCGGTTGCACGGCAGCGACAGCTATCGCGTGCCGTGGCTGTTCGATGAGGAGTCGGTCGATGTGCTACGCCGGTTCACCCGATTGAAGGCGCAGCTAATGCCGTACATCTACGGACAGGCGGTGGTCGCGGCGCGAGACGGGATTCCTGTGCTGCGGCCGATGGTGGCAGAGTTTCCTGACGATCCGGCTTGTGCGCACTTGGACCGGCAGTACATGTTCGGGGACCGGCTGCTGGTCGCGCCCGTGTTCAGCGCATCTGGCGAGACGACGTACTACATCCCAGCCGGCACCTGGACCCACCTGCAGACCGGAGCGACCGTACGCGGCCCGGCCTGGGTCGACGACGTGTGCGACTTCCAGACCGTACCTGTCTTTGTCCGGCCAGGATCAGTGCTTCCGGTCGGCTCGCGCGACGACCGGCCAGACTATCCATACGACGACGACGTCACGCTGCGGGCGTACGAGTTCCCGGACGGCGATCGGGCGACGGTTACGGTGCCCGGCCTTACGGGAGAGGTTGCGGCTGCCTTTGAGGTGGCGCGGGAGGGAAGGGTGCTGACGGCCACCCGGCTGCGGGGGGCCGCCCCCTGGCGGTTGCTCGTGATCGGGCAGCCAGAGGTCAGCGTCCCGGCCGACACCGACCAGTGCTCAATCGAGATGTGAGCCAACCGCAGATCGAAGTAGCGAAATGTGCAAGGACATTCCGCCGGTCGCAGTCAGGAAGGCGAAGTTCTTGTTGTCATAAAGGACCGCGAGTCCAGCTGAGTGCGAGAAGTGACGTGGCGCGAAGGAGACCTGTGTCTCGGCGAAGGCATCGAACGCCTGCAGTTGAGTGGCTACGACGGAGACGTCGAACCGGGAGGTGAGCGCCTCCCCGCCTCTGATGCTCAGCGCCCCCGGCGGCGACTTAGGGAAGCCCAGTCTTCGGTCAACGGCCGCCGCAACGTAGAGAATCGAATGTCTTTGGCGGGCCCGTCGAAGTCGTCGCGGAGACGCTCGTGCTCGATGGGCTGATCGGGATAGGCTTTGCCGGCCAGGCTGGGCGTCACGAGGCGGGCGAGAATGCCTCCGGTCGCGAGTCGGAGCCAACCGTCCTCGACTTTCTGGATTGCCGTCTTGCGCCCCAGCACCCACCGGTGGTTCGGCTCGAGAGGATGCGCGCAGAGATGGGCGAACGACGAAGTTGTTCACATCGAAGTACTCAGTTGTGCTGCGGACGAGTGAATACGTCAGATAGAGCAGGCCTTCGGCTTCGCTGAAGGTCAAGCACGGAGCCCATATCCCCTGATGGGAAGCCAGGCCGCGAAGGTCGTGCTCTCCTGTTTTCAGTTGTCTACCCTCGCGTCAATGCTGTGGCTCCGGACCGCCGGCGTGACAGCGCGTCAACGGTGGCGGCAAGAGCCAGAACCGCTCCGGTGATCGCCAAGGTGATGCCTGCGGAGAGACCGAGAAGCCCGAGCCCGTTCGTGATCATCGAAATGAGCAAGGCGCCGACCGCCGCTTGAGCCAGGCGGCCCCGACCACCAAAGAGGCTGACTCCGCCGACGACTGCGGCGGCAACACCAGACAGCACGATGTCTCGACCGGCAGAGGACTCGACGGTCCCTACCTGGCTGGCCGTGAAGAGACCCGAGATCACAGCGAGGCTGGAACAGATGATGAATGCCGCGATGCGCAGCCGAGCGACATTGATC
>JBKOZG010000259.1:0-4851 GCA_046725775.1 Actinomycetota bacterium
GATGAGCTGGGCACGTACGGCCTGCCGCTCCAGTGCAGCCGCGAACGTGCGTCCCCCAGCCCACCGAAGCGTCGCCGCCTCAGCCACCAGATCAGCGACGGCCCTGTCAACTTTGCCGTCGAGCAACCCATGCACCAACGCCCGACGCGCTCCTTCCGGCGTTCCGGGGTCGGTCACGGCCCGCCGCAGCGTTGGCGAGGCCTCCAACGCGTCGACCACCGCAAACATGTCGGCGGCGAAAGTGTCGCCGACCTGGCTGTCATCCAGCATGCGGTCAAGCGAGCTCAGTCGCGCGTCGGTCGGAAGAGTCATGACACGCTCGCGCCCATGATCTATGACCTACCTACAGGAGTCGGCTCGCCCTCAGCTTCGAGCTCGGCCAGGAAGCGGTCGACGGTACGCCGTGCTCGCTGATCGTCCTCGAGCGACTCGCCGACGATCCGGCTCGCCAAGGTGGTGGCCAAGGTGCCGATCTCAGCTCGCATCTGGGCCATGGTTGAGGCGCGTTCAGCCTCGAGCTGAGCCTCTCCCTGGGCCCTGATCCGGGCGACCTCGGCCTGCGCCTGCTCTCGAAGTTCGGCGAGGATCTGGGTGCCCTCAGACTTGGCGTCCTCGCGAATCCTGGCCGCTTCCGTGCGAGCCTCCGCCAACTGCTCGTTGTACTGACGCAAAGCCGCATCGGCAGCCTCCTGAGCCTTCTCCGCCTTCTCCAAGCCACCCTGGATGGCAGCGGTGCGCTCGGCGTAGGTGGCCTCGAACCGCGGCACCACGAACCTGGCGATGAGGAAGGTCAGTAGCAGCGCGAACACAATCGCAGCAATCACTTCCGACAGGTGCGGGACCAGCGGATTCTCCTGAAGCGGTACAAGAAGCGCGGTCATCGAGACCACTCGCTCTCACAGGCCGCCGAAGACAAAGGCGAGGGCGATTCCGAAGATCGCCAGCGCCTCAGTCACAGCGAATCCGATCCAGGCCGTACCCATCATCGCGCCGCGGGCCTCGGGCTGCCGCGCCGTGCCCTGGATGACCGAGCCGAAGATCAAGCCCACGCCGATTCCGGGGCCGATGGCGGCGAGGCCGTAGCCGACGATACCGAGGGATCCGACGAGTTCCATTGGAGTCATTTGCGACTTCTTTCTTGACGGGGTTTCGCGGAATCTGCGGAACCCGAGGGTGGTCAGTGCTCCTCGGCCGCGGCCGAAGAGATGTACTGGGCGGTGAGAACGGTGAAGATAAAAGCTTGCAGGGACTGAACGAAGATCTCCAGGCCGAAGATCGCCATGCTGAAGATCAGCGCCACCACGCCGGCGGTCTTGTTGATGATCGACTCGGAATGCAGAAGCAGGTACTCCCCTCCCAACACGAACACCAGCACCAGCAGGTGCCCGGCGAACATGTTGGCGAAGAGTCGCAAGGACAGGGTGACCGGCCGGACGAGGATGTTGGACACGAACTCCAGCGGGATGATCAGCGGCCACATGAATGCGGGCACACCTGAGGGCAGCGTCGCGTGCTTGAGGTAACCAAAGAAACCGTGCTTGGCGATGCCAACGCCGTTGTAGATCACCCACACCAGAAGGGCCAGGCCGTACGGCCAACCTATGTGCGAGGGCGTGGGTAGCAGGCTGAGTGGGAAGACTCCAAATAAATTGTTGACAAGCACGAAGGAGAACAGGGCGATCAGCAGAGGAAGGTACCTGTGGAAGTCGTGCCCGATCATATCCCGGGCGATCGTGTTCCGGACAAAGAAGTAGGCAGTTTCGCCGAGGTACTGGCCCTTGCTGGGCACCATCGCGTTCTTGCGGGCCATGATCATCCAGAAGATCAAGATCAAGACCACCGAGATGATGCTTTGAAGCATGTACTTGTCTAGCCACTCTAACCAGGGAACGCCTTCGAACAGCGGCGGCACGTCGAAACTGTGCACCCCAGGGGCCTCGAAGCCTTCGGTCTCCGTCTCGAGCGGCACCAGGCCCGCTAAGAAACCGCTCACCGATCCCCCTTCTCCGCCTCGTGAGTTTGGCCGGTTAACGTGGTCTGGTTGTTTCGATTCTTGGCACCCGTCACAGGTGCCGGATCATCGACGCGGCCAAAACGCCGGATGATCACGTACACGCCGAAGACAGCACCGGCCACAATTCCGATCGGCAGCAGGAACTTGGTGCCGAGATAGTGATCGCCCAGCCAACCCAGCAGTCCGTAGACCAGGACGCCGGAGATCAGGTAGGAGAGCACTCGTAGCCCCAAGTCCATGCCGTTTGATTTCTCGCCTCCTTGCGATTTCGGCTGGTCGAAGTCCGCCTTCGGTCGTTCCTTCATGGCGTGACACACGCTAGCAGTGATTGTGGCGTCGGTCACGGCTCGAATTCACCTTTGGTTGGGGGCAGGTACTCAGTGTCGTAGGCCCCAATTCGCAAGCGAGAAAAGACAAATACCTCAACCAGTAGCCATCCTGCGACGATGATGATCGTTGTCAGAAAGATGACCATCGGGGTCAGGGTGGGCCAGGCTTCGTGGTGGGCGTTGTAGAGCACGAGAACCAATCCCAGAATCACGACTCGCGCGGTGTAGCTGGACATCGACACGGCGAGCAACGTCCGGGCGCCCGCGTCGGCAAACAGCACCATCACGTACTGGCCGACTCCATAGAAGAACAACACCATGGCGGCCGCCAGCGCGGCCGAGATCAGACCGCTGATACCGAAGCCGATGGTGAAGCCGATCAAACACAGCGCTGCAGCCGCCACCCCTCCTGCGGCGCCACCGACCAGCAGCTTGCGGGCTCGGATGACGTGCACACTCGGACCATCGGCAGGCGTCGCCGCATACTCTGAGCGGCTGTCGACGGTCATGGGCGGCAGTCCTTCTTGTGCCAATGTCGGAGCTGGGTCGTGATCGGATTGGGCCAGGTCGCGTGACGCGAACGAAGGTCGCTGGGCTGCGTGCGTGAAAACTAACACGGAGTTGATTGCTTCGCTCGCTTTCGCTCGCCCAGCGCAGGCGCTGCGAGCTGAGTGAGCAATCAACCCGGATCGCGCGCCGCCGTGCCGGGGAGAAGCGAGTGGAAATGCTCTTCGTCCTCGAGCGACGACGAAGTGGGCGGACTCCAAAGCGCGATCCGCAGCGAGCGGAGCGAGCAATCAAACAGAGCAATCAAGGCAGCGCCTCGCCGCGGCGAATCTGGTTCTTGGTGCGTACTGGTCGGCCCAGCGTGGCCACCATCAAAACCAGTGCGCACACAGCGCCGACCGCAACAACCGTCCACTGCCGCTCGCTCTGGACCAAACCCAAGATGATCACGCCGAAGGAGACGAGCGCCGACCAGACGTACATCAGCATGACGGCACGACGCTGGCTGTGGCCGCGTTCCAAAAGCCGGTGGTGCAGATGCTGCTTGTCGGGTAGGAACCACCACTTGCCCGCGTAGGTACGCCGGATGAAGGCCAAGGTGAGATCAAGGAACGGCAGCGCCAGGATTGCCAGCGGCAACACCAAGGGAAGGACGGTCGGAACCAAGCCTCCGCGACCGTCTTGCAGCTGCGAAATGTCAATCTGTCCGGTGAGGCTGATGGCGGATGTCGCAAGCAGCAGACCGAGCAACATTGCGCCCGAGTCGCCCATGAACATCCGCGCTGGGAAGAAGTTGTGCGGCAGGAAACCAAGACAGACGCCAGCAATCGTGACCGTAATGAGGCTGGACGTCGTCGCCCTGGTAAGGCCCTCAGTGACGGTGAGCAGGTAACAGTAAGCGAAAAAGGCAAGCGCGCCGATGCCGACCACTCCGGTGGCCAGCCCGTCCAGCCCATCCACGAAGTTCACCGCATTCGAGCAGAGCACGATGAAGAACACCGTGATCGCGACCGACGTGGTGCTATCCAGCGAGACGATCTGGTTGGGCAGCGGGATCCACAGCATCTTGACGCCCAGCGCAACAGCGATGCCAGCCGCGAAGACCTGCCCGGCGAACTTGGTCAGGGGCGGAAGCTCAAAGACATCATCGAGCACACCGACCAGACAGATCACCGTCGCGGCCACCAGGACAGCCCGAGAGTCCTGGTGCACGGTCGCAAGCCGGCCGAGGAAAGGCAACTGCCATGAGATCAGAATCGCTGCGGCGACACCGGCCAGCATCGCCACGCCACCGAAATACGGCATCTCAATCGTGTGCACGTCGCGGTCCCGGACTTTCGCCATTGCTCCGCTCCGCAGCGCGAGCCGGCGGCACACGCCACTGAGGAGGTAGGTCACTGCGGCTGCGATGCAGAGGACCAAAAGGTACTCGCGCACTCAGCCTCCCGCAGTGGGCTCTGAGCCGTCATCACGGCCTGAGCCCTCACCATTAGGGCTTGAGTCTGACGGAAGCCCATCCTGAAGATTCTGCGTCTCACCGGTCAGATCGCCGAGGCTCCGCGCCGTCTCGCGCAGCGTCTCCACGCTGATAGCACCGCGTCGCAGTACCTCACCGTCTTCGCGTCGAGTGAAATCGACGATGGTCGATGGTGCACCGCCAGCGCCGCCCAGCGGGCCGCCGTCTAGATAGACCGACACCGAATCGCCTAGCTGCTCGATCGCCTCGTCGCAGGTCAAGGCGGCACGCTGGCCACTGATGTTGGCACTACTCACCGCCATCGGACCGGTCCGCCGCAAGATGTCGCGTGCTAGTTCATGATCAGGCACGCGAAGCGCGATGGTGCCCTCGGTATCACCAAGATCCATCCGTAGGCTGGGTTGGATCCGACAGATCACTGTCAGTGCGCCGGGCCAGTGTCTGTCCACGAGAGCTTGGGCTGTCTGGGGAACGTCCGCTGCAAGAGTCCGGATCAGTGCAGGCTCACCGATCAGTACCGGTGG
>JBKOZG010000435.1:0-4909 GCA_046725775.1 Actinomycetota bacterium
GGGCCGTATCCGCGGTGCCAAACGACTGCTCACCGCCGCCGCAGTGATCATGAGCATTTTCTTGATCACCAGCAGTATGGTTACCACGCTGCTCATCCCGCCGGCGGAGTTCCAACCCGGCGGGTCGGCCAACGGGCGTGCGCTGGCCTACCTGGCCCATGACTACCTGGGAAACACCTTCGGCAGCGTCTACGACGCCTCGACGATTGCGATCTTGTGGTTCGCAGGCGCATCGGCGATGGCAGGCATGCTGAACTTGATTCCGCGCTTCCTGCCCCGTTACGGGATGGCCCCCCACTGGGCGCGCGCCGTACGACCCCTGGTGCTGATCCTCACCCTCGGCGCCTTCATCATCACAATCATCTTCCACGCCGATGTCGACGCCCAAGGTGGCGCCTATGCCACCGGCGTCCTGGTCCTCATTACCTCTGCAGCCGTTGCCGTCACGCTGGCGGCGCGGCACGCCCGGCAACGCGGACTCACCATCGCATTCGGCATAGTGTCGCTGACCTTCATCTACACCACGGCCGCGAATATTCTCGAACGCCCAGACGGCGTCAAGATCGCCTCCGTCTTCATCGTGGCCATCCTCATTGTCTCCTTGGCATCCCGATTCGCTCGCGCCTTCGAGCTACGCGTCACTGACGTCACCTTCGACAAAACCGCCCAGATCTTCATCCGCGACTGTGCCCGCCGGACCATCAGGTTCATCTCGAACGAACCCGACAGCCGGGATTGGGCCGAGTACAGTGACAAACTTCGCCAGGTCGTCCGCGACAACGACCTGACCGACCCCAACGACGTGATCTTCATCGAGGTCACCGTCACGGATCCATCCGAATTCGCTAGCAACGTTGATGTGACCGGTGAAGCTCGACACGGTCGCTACCGGGTCCTCACCCTGAGCAGCTCAACTGTTCCGAACGCGCTGGCCGCCCTACTGTTGGCCGTGCGCGACCGCACCGACCGGCTCCCGCATATCTATTTCGAATGGAGCGAAGGTAATCCCGCCGCGAACCTGATCCGCTTCCTGTTCTTTGGTGTCGGAGAAGTCGCGCCAGTCACCCGCGAGGTCATCCGCCGTGCCGAACACGATCGGGACCGCCGGCCCCACGTTCACGTCGGGTGACCGGAGTTGCAATGGCTAGCGGATGTGGGCTCGTTCCCGACATTAGCCGCGGGCAGGCGCAGCTACAGATTCCACGTGTAACGAAGGCTCTGCCGGCCCTGATGGCTTCCAGCTAGCTACGAGAATGGGACTGCGGAAGATGTCACCGACCGAAACGGGGAGATTGCTGCCGGGAGGAAGGGCCATGAGAGCAGGGCAAATGAGGGTCTACTTCGGAGCCGCTCCTGGCGTCGGGAAGACGTACAAGATGCTCGATGAGGGTCATCGCCGGCTTGGGCGTGGCACCGATGTCGTCATCGGCTTTGTCGAAACCCATGGACGCAGGCCCATCGCGGACCTCATCGAGGGTCTCGAGGTGGTCCCCCGAGCCGCCGCGACCTACCGAGATACCACGCTGGAGGAAATGGACCTTGCAGCGGTTCTGGCCCGTCGGCCCCAGGTTGCCCTCGTTGACGAGCTTGCTCACACCAACGCCGCTGGCTCGCTCCACGAGAAGCGATGGCAAGACATCGAGCAGCTTCTTGACGCCGGGATCACCGTCATAACTACGGTGAACGTGCAACACCTCGAGTCGGTCAACGACGTGGTTTATGAGATCACTGGCGTGCGGCAGTCCGAGACCGTGCCTGATGCCGTGGTACGCCAGGCCGAGCAGATTGAGTTGGTCGACATGACCCCGGAGGCGCTGCGCCGGCGATTGGCACATGGCAACATCTACGCGCCGGACAACATCGACGCCGCACTCGGCAATTACTTCCGAGTCGGCAATCTCACCGCCCTTCGCGAGCTGGCGCTGCTCTGGGTCGCCGGCAAAGTGGATGAGCAACTCGACAAATATCGCGCTGACCACAATATCGGCGAACATTGGGAAACCCGCGAACGGGTAGTGGTGGCGCTGACCGGTGGGCCCGAGGGCGACACCCTGATCCGCCGCGCCGCGCGCATCGCCGCTCGCACCAAGGGAGCCGACCTGCTAGCGGTGCACGTAACACGGAGTGACGGGCTCAGCGGTGGAGACCCTGCTCACCTGTCTCGGCAGCGGGTGCTGGTTGAAGATCTTGGAGGCACCTACCACCAGGTGGTCGGCACCGACATTCCGGATGCTCTACTGGCATTTGCTCGTGGCGTCAACGCGACCCAACTGGTACTTGGAGCCAGCCGTCGCGGACGCTGGGCGCAGCTCTTCTCCCCCGGTGTTGGCGTCACCACCACCTCCGAGTCAGGATCAATCGACGTACACCTAGTCACCCACGAAGCGACCGCGCACGGCTTGTGGATCGCAAGAGGACGAGACGGGCCAGTGGGAAGTCGCCGGGGCGGGCTCAGTCTCGGCCGTCGCGCTGCCGGGTTCATCCTGGCCGTTGCGGCGCTGCCGACACTCACTGCCTTGCTGCTGGCAGGCGATGGCGACGTCTCCTTGTCCACCGATATCCTGGGCTTCCTGTTGCTGGTGGTAGCTGTCGCGCTCGTCGGCGGTCTCCTCCCGGCGTTGCTGGCTGCCGTCGGCGCGTTCCTGCTTTTGAATTACTTCTTCACCCCTCCAGTTCTGAGGTTCACCGTCGCAGAGCGGGAGAACCTTCTCGCACTGTTTGCGTTCCTCGTCGTAGCAGTGTCGCTCAGCACCGTCGTCGACGTGGCTGCCCGCCGTACCCGGGAGGCGTCGCAGGCCCGGGCCGAGGCGGCCACGCTGTTCACCCTGGCCGGCAGCGTTCTGCGCGGGTCGAGGTCAGTGCCGGCGCTCCTCGAGCAAGTCCGCGAGACCTTTGCGCTAAAGTCCGTGACTCTCCTGGAGCGCCGCCCAGAAGCCCTCGGTGGACCAGATCTGGAACACACCAACCAGGCCTGGAGTGTGGTCGCGTACGTCGGCAGTCCGATCTGCCTGGCACCAGGCGACGGTGATGCTGAGGTGCACGTCGATGAGTCCTCAACGCTGGTGTTGTCAGGGCATCCGCTCGCCGCGCAAGATCGGCGGGTCTTGGAGGCTTTCGCAGCCCAGGCCACCGTCGCGCTGCGCCAGGGGCGTCTGGAAGAGGCGGCCGCCACCGCCGGCTCGCTTGCCGAGGTCGACCGGCTCCGCACCGCACTGCTCAGTGCAGTGAGCCACGACCTACGCACCCCGCTGTCATCAGCGAAGGCGGCGGTGGGAACACTGCGCATGTCAGATCTTCCGCTAAGCGAGGACGATCAGGGCGAACTGCTCGCCACCGCCGAGGAGTCCTTGGACCGGCTCAGTGGCCTCGTCGAGAACCTGCTCGACATGAGCCGCCTACAAGCTGGCGCCCTGGCGCTCGCGATCCAGCCTATCGACGTCGCCGACATCATCTCCGCTGCCCTGACCAGCTTGGGGCCTGTGGGGGTCGGAGTAGTCATCCGCTTACCGGAAGAGACGCCGGAGGTGCAGGCTGACCCGGCGCTGCTGGAGCGGGCGGTTGCCAATCTGGTCCAGAATGCCGCACGTCACAGCCCGCCCGGCGCCCCTCCGCAGATTACGGCCAGCGCTTACGGCTCGGCCGTGGACATCCGTGTCATCGACTGCGGCCCAGGCGTGCCGGAGACTGACTGGGATCAGATCTTCCAGCCGTTCCAGCGGCTCGGCGATCGAGACAACACCAGCGGCGTCGGCCTCGGCCTCGCTTTGTCACGTGGACTCGTCGAAGCGATGTCCGGGACGCTGACCCCAGGGGCGACACCTGGCGGCGGCTTGACCATGACAATCTCGCTACCCACTGCTGCTCAACCAAGTCCAGATCTGGACGCCACTGTGACGTCATCGACAGAAGCCAAGCTCCGCAACGAGCCAGTGGAAACTGACGAGTGAGTGCCCATGACTCGCTTGCTGGTAGTGGACGACGAGCCGCAGATCTTACGAGCCTTGCGGATCAACCTTCACGCCCGGCAGTACGACGTGGTCACTGCTGGCACCGGCCGGGGAGCCCTCGACGCAGCGACCGAGGCGCACCCCGACCTGGTCATCCTCGATCTTGGCCTTCCTGACATGGACGGCGTAGAGGTCATTCGTTCGCTTCGCAAGTGGACACAAGTACCCATCGTCATCCTTTCCGGACGTCTGAACAGCGCCGCAAAGGTGGATGCCCTCGACGCCGGGGCCGACGACTACGTCACCAAGCCATTCAGCGTAGAAGAGCTCCTCGCACGAATTCGAGCGGTGACCCGCCGCACTACCGAGCCAGAACTCATCGAACCCGTCCAGCTCGGACGGTGGACTCTTGACCTCAGCGACCACGTGGTCTACGAGACACTCCCAGCCAATCGCGCCGGCGCTACGCAGCTCGAATCAAATAACCACATCGAGGAACTGGCGCACCAGGTCCATCTCACGCCGATCGAGTGGCAGCTCCTCCAGGCATTGGTCAGACATCCGGGGCGGCTAGTCAGCCAGCGCCACCTGCTGCAAGAAGTCTGGGGTCCGACCTATGTGGAACAGACCCACTATCTGCGTCAATACGTCAAGGCGCTCCGGCACAAGCTCGAAGATGATCCCACTCGGCCACGCCACCTCATCACCGAGCCTGGAATGGGCTACCGCTTCCAGCCGTAACGCTCGCCGGAATCACATACAGAACCATCAGCAGGGCGAGCCACCCGTCCTCTGCTGCGCCAACCTGTTCGCTGTCGGCCAACCGTCCCGCACAGTGGCGGACATAGGCGACCTTGGACACACTTCATACGCCACACGCACCCGCATTCCAAGCAGAGGTTGCGCCCTGCCACCGAAGAGGTCACAACTTCAACTCCAGTATCGCGCTCCTGCATCACCCC
>JBKOZG010000405.1:0-5187 GCA_046725775.1 Actinomycetota bacterium
ACCACCACGAAGGCGAAGCAGGCCAGGTAGAACCCGATCATCAACACGGCGAGGCTCTTCAGCGCAGCCGCACCGGTGGCGCCCACTACCGCAGAGATCGCACCGAAGGCACCGATCGGGGCCCCCCACATGATCATGGACAGAATCCGGAAGACCATCTTCTGGAGGTAGCCGACGCCCTTGAGGATCGGTTCACCGCTCTTGCCCATCGCCTGGAGGGCGAAGCCCACCAGCAGGGCGACCAGCAGCGTCTGCAGCACGACCTCGGTGGTCAGCGCCGAGAACAGGGTGGTGGGAATCATGTGCAGCAGGAAGTCGGCGGTCGTCATCTTCTCTGCGGTGGCTGCGCTGGCGGCCTTCTCCGCGACATCCGGCGTGATGTGCAGGCCCTCGCCGGGATGGATGATGTTGCCGACGACGAGCCCGATCCCCAAGGCCAGCGTCGACATGGTCAGGAAGTAGAACAGGGCGATGCCGCCCACCTTCCCGACCTGTGACGCCTTGCGGACCGATCCGATCCCCAGCACGATGGTGCAGAAGATCACCGGAGCGATCATCATCTTGATCAGGCTGACGAAGCCGGTGCCGAGTGGCTTCAGTTGCTTGGCGAAGTCGGGGAAGAGCAGTCCGACCGCAATTCCTAGCGCTACGGCCACAATGACTGCGACATATAGGTAGTGCGTACGATCCTTCTTCTTCGCCGGCCGTCCGGCGGGTCGTACGTCGGTGGTTGTGGCCATCGTGGTCACCTCACATTTTTGTTGATCGACTCAGATCCCTGGTTGGGATGAACCTCATCCTCTGCGGGACGGCACTGCGACGCGGCCTTTCGTTCATTGAGTTCACGTCTGGTGTGACAATGCGGCCATGGCGTGGTTGCGAGGGCGCCGGCCGGGCAGCGTGGCCCGTCAAATCCTCATGCTCCAGCTGCTCGTCGTGCTTATCGTGGTGCTGTCGGCACTCGCCCTCGCCTACCTCGACGCTCGCGCCGACCAGCGACGGCAAGCCGGCGAGGCGGCCCTGGCCGTGGCCACGACGACCGCGGACTCGCCTCAGATCCTCGCGGCGCTGGCGACCGCGGATCCCAGTGCGCAGCTGCAGCCGTGGGCCGAGCGGATCCGGCGCGACACAGGCACCGACTTCGTTGTCGTGATGTCCCCCGACGGGGTGCGCTACACCCATCCCGACCCGAAACAGATCGGCGGCCACTATCTCGGCTCGATCGCGGAGGCGCAACGCGGCGAGAGCCACGTCGAGGAGTTCACCGGGACGCTGGGGCCGTCGGTCCGCGCCATCGTCCCGGTGCGGGACGGATCGGCCATCGTCGCGCTCGTCGCGGTGGGCATCACCACGGCCGCCATCGAGCGGTCCCTGTCGCCCAGCCTGATCGCGATCGCCATCGCCGCGGGGGTGGTCTTGGCAGCCGGAGCCGTCGGCGCCTGGGCGATCAGCCGTCGGCTCAATCGCCAGACCCACGGTCTCGGCGAGCGCGAGATCACCCGGATGTTCGAGTACTACGACGCGGTGCTCCACGCTGTGCGAGAGGGTCTGGTGCTGCTCGACCCGGCCGGCCGGGTCCAACTGGTCAATGACGAGGGGCGCGAACTGCTCGGGTTGGACATGGGAGTGGTCGGCCAGCCGGTCGGCGATCTGAAGCTGCCGGAACCCCTGGTCGACAGCGTGCTTGGCGAAGGCGTGGTGACCGACGAGATCCACCTGGTCGGGCCGCGGATGCTCGTAGTAAACAAGACGCCGGCCGTCTGGTCCGGCCGAGTCGTGGGCTCGGTGATCACGCTTCGCGACCACACCGACCTGCAGGCCATCTCCGGCGAACTGGACTCGGCCAAGGGCCTCGCCGACACACTGCGTTCGCAAAACCACGAGGCTGCCAACCGGCTGCACACGGTCGTATCGCTGATCGAGATGGGGCGGTCCGACGACGCGGTCGAGTTCGCCACCAGGGAGCTGGAAGTCGCCCAGCGGCTCACCGACCGCGTGGTGACTGCGGTCGACGAGCCGGTGCTCGCGGCCGTTCTGCTCGGCAAGTCGGCCCAGGCGCAGGAGCGTGGAATCGACTTCACCGTCGACGCAGATTCGCGGGTTAGTGATCTTGCTATCGAGCCGTCAGCCGTGGTGACCATGGTGGGCAATCTGGTCGACAACGCGATGGATGCCGCGGTTGAGACCGAGCCACCGCACCGCGTGGCGATCCGCGTCGTGGCCGATCGGGAACGGTTCCGATTGACCGTCGACGACAGCGGCCCGGGGCTGAGTCCTGATGAGGCGGAGCAGGCGTTCCGGCGGGGGTGGTCGACGAAGGGCACCACGGGTGGTCTTGGCCGAGGCATCGGACTGGCCCTGGTAGTGCAAGCGGTCCGCAGCCGACACGGCACTATCAGCGTGGACCGGGGGCCGCTCGGCGGGGCACGATTCGACATCGTCATCGGGCCCAAGGTCGACCGGGAGGACGGTTCGGCGCACCGTATCGACAGAGCGGAATCCGCGCGATGACGACGTACCGTGCGCTCGTCGTCGAGGACGAGCCGGTGGCCGCCGAGGCCAACGCGGCTTACCTGCGGCGACTGGACGTCGAGGTCGTGGCGGTTGCGGCCACCGGCCAGGAAGCCCTCCGCTACCTGGCAGGCGATCCAGATGTTGATCTGATCTTGCTCGACATGCATCTCAAGGACGGCCATGGTCTCGCCCTGCTCCGCCGAATCCGGGCTGCTGGGCACTCGTGCGACGTGATCGCGGTCACCTCGGCCCGCGATGTCGACGTCGTACGCCAGGCGGTCGCGCAAGGTGTGGTGTCCTACCTGATCAAGCCGTTCACGTTCGCCGGCTTCCGCACCAAGCTCGAGCAGTACGTCCGTTACCGTGAGCAGATGGCGGCCAGCGGCACCCTCGGGCAATCCGATGTGGACAGCATGCTGGCCACCCTGCGGCCGACGCTCAGCTCCACGGACCTGCCGAAGGGCCTGACGATGAGCACGCTGACCAGAGTCAGCGCGACGGTGCGTGAGGCAGAACGCGCGATGTCCGCCTCGGAGCTGGCCGAGTTGATCGGCGCCTCCAGGGTCACGGCCAGGCGCTACCTCGAGCACCTCGCCGACTCCGGTCTACTCGAGCGCGACACCCGGTTCGGACGCACGGGACGTCCAGAGGTGGAATACCGCTGGCGCGAATCGCGCCGATCATGATCAGGCACAATCCGTAGCTGTTTGCAAGCACCTAGTAGCACTGCAATCTGGTGTGTCCGAGTTCACTTCCCGACCCTCCTGCGGGCAGGGGCTGAGTCCGAACTCTAACGCTCAGCGGAACTACTCATTGGGTGGTCGGCGGACGGTGGCGATCAGATGAGGGCTCAGGCCCAATAGCTCAGGTACTCGTTCGATGGCCCGTGCGGTGTCGAGCACGACCTGCCAGGCAGCAGGGTCGTCCAGCCGGGCCTGCATGTCGCTGGCCGCAAGGGACATTCCCTCGACGCCGACGAGATCCTCAAGAGCCAGCCCCGCGTCCGCGATCTCTTCGATCAGCTCAGCGGGGCGGTGCGTGTAGCCGCTGAATCCATCCGGCGTTACCGACGGCAGATTTCCGGTGAGTTCCACATCGGGCAACAGCGCCAACATGTCGGGATAGCTCTCATATAACCGCTCGGCTAGAACACCGTCCAGTCGAGGAGCCCAGCGAGAGATCACCCCAGCGAACACTGGGCCACCGGGGTGGACAACGCGCGAGGCTTCACGCAGCGCCTGGACCCGGTGGGTCCGTTCCCGAAGGTGGTAGAGCGGCCCTAGCAGCACTACGGCGTCGACCGATGAGTCCGGCAGGTTCAGATCGCGTGCATCGCCAACTTCGGCGTGCACCATGGACCCGCTTGACCGGTGAAGTTGCTCCACATGCAGACGCACGTGATCTCGATGCTCCACCGTGTAACCCAACTCAGCCAACCACAACGCATAGCGCCCCGGCCCACCTCCAATGTCGGCGATTACCGCCGGCGCGGTCGGAAGTCGTCGCTGCGAGCTCCAGGCGCACTACGCACAAGGCAGGGACGCAGGGCGACCCGCCCACGGGCGCCGGATTGAGTCAGAACGAGAACGCTTAGCGATGCACAGCGAAGCGCGATGGGCACAGACGGCGAAGCGAGACCTTCAACATCGCCCTATTCGAGTTGGGCGGCGGCCTCCCGGGCTCGGCGTGGGCTCAGTCCGCGATCGGTGCACCGCCAAAGCCGATCTCGTTGCCCGTCGGGATCGCGGTAGCTCACCTTCCGCACCCCGTTGCCAGAGCCCGACACACCGGCGCCGCTCGACGTCGCGCGGCGGCGCGCTGGGGTATCTCGGCAGCCTGGTTCTTCACTCCAGCGCGGTCAGCCCATCGGCGGCGCCGCCGGCCCCGGCCAGGGACCGTCGGCATTCGGCACGTGGGCAGGGTCCCGGGCATGGGTCACATCGAGTGCTGCCTTTTGGACTTCACTTTGACTGCGAGCACTGATGTCAGCGGGCCGCAAAGGACCTGGTCACCCTCGGTGAAGCTGAATCCTGCTGCCGCGATGTGCTCCCGCGATGTGCTCTCGCGATGTGCTTCCGCGATGTCCTGCTGCCGCGATGTGCTTATCTTGACCGCCCGCAGGCATTGGGCTGTCGCCCATGCCTTCATGCCGCATGAACTCGTAGGAGTCGATTCCGAACGATGCGTCGTGGACGGTGTGCCATCCGTCGGCCAGGAGTACGTGAGTGATTTCGGCAACTTCGATTGCGAGGCTCATTGCGGTTTCTTCCTTTCATGATCATTTGTCCCCCGGAAAGAGTCGTACCCTCAAAACTTCCCGCGCCTCTACATATGTTTGATGGGGAGTCCGGAAAGTATGAGAGGGCATCTCTCTTACGCCCGCATGTAATTCGTAGGATTCGCTGGTGAGCGGACCGGAGGAGGGCTGTCGGCAGAGAGCATTCGACTCGCACTGGCGTCCGACGTACCGCACCGAGCGCTCCTGTCGCAGGCCGACGGCTTGCGGTACGGCTGCCGCGGTACTCAACGCCTCCTGCGTCGGTCGGCGGTCCGTGCTGTGTCGTGCGCCGTCGGCAGTAGGGTGCCTTAGGTGTGTCGGCGTCTGGAAGCTTCCTGTGGCGAGGACGTTCCATGAGGACGGCGCAGTGACGACGACGTATGTTCGAGGCCCTC
>JBKOZG010000427.1:0-5258 GCA_046725775.1 Actinomycetota bacterium
GCCATATCCGCTGTCAGCCCGATTCGGCGCGCGATACACCGTGTCACGTTCACCCCAGCGGGCCGCTGCGGAGGAACGGGGCGGTATCAGTTCGGAAAAGTGGTCGGAGACGCGCACCTTGGCATTCCCGTTGATCGTGAAGATCCGCTGGTTCGGATAGCCCATCGGCAGCGCATAACTGACGACTTCTGGATCCATCAACTCGGGTTGTGCTGGTCGCAGCGTGCGAGCGTCATGGTATCCCCGCTCCGGCAGTGAGGTCCGTACGCAGATGACCGCTGGGTGTTGGGCCGATTGACTACCAGTCTGACTGGCAGGGGCGAGCAGCTTGGATGCAAATCTTGACCTCACATGCCCGATGGCGACGGATTGTAGGTTCACGCCGGTTGATCAAGATCCTCCCGGCTCCACTACGCGGGGCTCGTCTCAGCAAGAAGCGGTGATGGCCTATATCCCTTGACGGTGAGGTAGATCGCCAGCGACGCCTCCCACACGACCTCAATGGCCGTCAAGGCAACAAGCGGCCCACTCGGCTGGTCGAACGCCCCGAAGAGCACCAACACTCCGCCGAGGAACGCCAGCGGTCCGCCTATCAGCCCCAAGAGGGCCATCCGGCGTGGCACGAGTGCCGATCTGTACATCAGATAGCCGAGGAGGATTCCGTTTCCGAAGCCCGCACAGAACTGCGGACCGAGGAGGAACGTCCAGTCGTGGAGAGTGAACAGCGTCTGCCCGGCGATGCCGAGCGAGGCGGTGGCACCGCTGGTACCGGTGAAGTCATTCCGCAGCGTGACTACCGACATCAGGCTGATGAGGCCGGTGAGGATGATCGCCGACTCGATCGTGCGCGACGCAACATAGCCGAGCGCGACGGCTTCGTTTACCTGCTTGAGGACTGGAAAGAAGACGACGGCTGTAGCGATGTTGGCGATTGCTAGAAGGACCTCGAACAACGCGCCTAGAGAGATGCGTGCGTCAAGACCCTCGCCGAGGATGTAGTCGGTGTCATTCAGTACGGGGTCGTAGAGGAGCCCTGCGGGGATTGAGAAGGCGAATGTGCCGATGAACCACAGCCCCGCGATGCGTCCAGGCTTCCGAAGTGCCTCCATCTAGACCCCTTTCGTTGGCCGAAACCGGCACGGATGAGATAGGCGACCCTATGCGGGTGCGACATAGCGGGCGTGCGACGCACTCGTGCTACGCCGGGGCCTCGCAAGAGGCTATTGCCGTTCTGATCTGCCCGCGGACGAAGATCAACAGCTCTGATCCACCGTTGACGCCCGTCTGCACCGTGTACGCGGCCCGACCATTCCCGCCGTTCTTTCACCCACCAATCGAGCTGGCCAGCTTTCGCCCCACGTAGCCGTCACCTAGTTCAACGTAACGTGCCGCGACCGCCTCGATCACAGGATTGGGAAGTGGTCTGAGAATCGCTCAGATCGAGGCCGCCTAGCTCGGCTTGGCCGGGACGAAGCGCTCGACGAAATCGAGCGCGGTCTGCGCGACCTCTTGCCAGCCGTGGTCGATCGTGAGCGCGTGGCCGCGGTTCGGGATCTTGACGATCTCCGTCACCCCTGGGTTGTGACGCTGCCGCTTGTAGGCGGCGTTCGCGATCGCCCACGGCGCCGTGTGGTCCTTCTCGCCCTCGATGATCAGCAGCGGACCGCGGTCGGGGTTCTTCGTGTTCACCTTCGCCTCCGTCCACGGGTTGAAGTTCGCGTTGCCCATCTGCATGAGACTGATCCCGGAGCCGGCGACGTGGAACGTGTCGTAGAGCTCCTTCGCCTCCTTGTCGTCCAGCGCGTTCGCCCAGCCGTACTTGAACTGGTCGAACGTGAGCGTGATCGCGCGGCCGCGCGTGAGCGGGTTGACCAGAAACGGGCCCGCCGCCCTGAGCGCGGATACCGGTAGAGGCAGAACGCCGCGGAAGACTCCGGGGTCAATCGCCACCGTGGCCGCCGAGAGGCCCCGGCCCGCGAGCATCTGCGCCAGCAAGCCGCCGGTCGAGTGCCCCATTACCGCTGGTTTCGTGTCCAAGGCATTGATGATCTCGGTGGTGTGGTCGGCGACCTGCTTCAGCGTCTTCTTGGCCAGGACGTCCGGGTTCGCGCGGGCCTCCTCGACGGTCTCAGGATCGTCCGGCCAGTCCGGGGTGAGCGGCGCGTAGCCAGCTTCGCTGAAGAATTGCCCGTAGCGGTCCCAGCTGCTCGGCAGCAGCCAGAGGCCGTGGATGAAGACGACCGGCGTGTTGCCGGAGGCGTTTGCCGCCTCGATCTCCCGGTTCTCCCGCTCGGAAATTGACGCCATGCCGAACTCCTCTCGGTGGCGGTGATCTCGATTCGCGATCCCGTTGACGGGCTATTTTCATTTTGCCTGCCCGCGGCAGTAAAGGGCATGCCCAGCTCGGCACCGATCTGGCGCACTTCCAGCCCTGGGCGTACAGGCGGCGGCACGCTTAACGTCTACCGCGGCTGCCGGAGACTTGACATAGACCGTGACGCCGTCCGAGAAGCCCATACGCCCCCTCACGGAGGCCCGATGGAAGGGCCCGCGGCGTACAGACATGTCCCGCCATTGCCTCGGCAAAGCCAAGGGATATCCGATCCGTTGGAGACATCGAGCCGCTGGCCGCTGCTTTGCTGATCGGCCCAAGCACTGCGTCGTGGACTGAAGCGGATATTGATGAATGGGCCGCGTGGCAGCCCAGCTAGATTAGTTGGGCTTTCGCGGGCAATGGGCTCTCGGAAACCCCTTCCCGTAAAACGGCGCACCGAGGTCGTCGGCAGCCGTTGCATTCGGGCGCGCTAACGCACACTCGTTAATAGCAATTGCATGAACCAGCTCGACACACCGTGCAGGTATGCCTCCATCACCACCGCGAACAACGCCTGATCCACCCGGCGCCGCCGCTCTAACAGCGACCGGAAGAACGACCCCGACCGCAGCTTCCTGATCGACACAAGCTATCCGTATGTCTTCCTCGACGCCACCTACTGCATGGCCCGGGTCAACAGGGCCCTATTGCCTGGAACAACACCGGCGACAAAGCCATCTCGCGTGATAGCGCGCGGCACTTGGCGAGCACGTTGCGCAGGAAATGCACCCGGCACCTTTGCTAGCTGGCTGGTGGACTTCCCGGAACGTCTCTGCTCGAATTCGTCGGTCAAGGCGGCGCTGGAGCCGGTGGAGCTCTTCGACTGCATCCGCAAGAGAGGCCGCGACGTCGGTAGCCGATTTGCTGTCCAACCCCTCGGCTTGGATTAGCCGGGCACCAGCGGCCGCATCCGGAGGGCGCGTCTAAGGTTCCGGGCGGTGTGGGCGTGGTTGTGGGGGCTCTTCCGACCGGCAGCGTCACTTCCAGCAACCGCGAGTCCTCGGAGCCGCAGGTCGTTCGTGATCACGTTCGGCTTCGCCAGCACCAGGTAGGACCGGTCACCTGAAAAACCTCCTGATGCTTGGCAGGACGTTCTCTTTGTAACTCGTTAGGCAGCTAGGTACTTAGCCGTGTCTGCGGCGTTGCCCCCGCCGGTGATAACGGTCTTGAAGCCGACCTGGGGACCCGGCGCGTATGTGTCAGGATTGCCCACGTAAACGAAGGTAGTGGGGCCGGCATGGGCAAGGGTTTCAGCCATGGCGGCGTCGCTGGGGCTATCTCCGATAGCAGTAAACGCTTGGGGCTGGATGTCGTGGTGGCCGAGCCACCTGAGCACGGCCTCGGCGCCGCGATGCTTGCCAGCCAGCCTGTGCTCCACGTCGGTGGCGATGACGGTCGCGTCGACTTTGAAATCTGTGAGTTTATGTTTATCGATCATTCTTTCTAGCAGCCAACCTAAAACAGCCTGGGCTTTGTGGTATTCCTCCAGAGCAACGCCGGGTCGGCGCTCGATGGAAATCATCGTGAGCTTGGTGCCGTCCCAGAACATCGAGTCCGATAACTTCCACCCGCCCTGGTCCTGGTCCAGCAATGCTTTGACCCCGGCCCGGAAGTCGTCCGGTGGGGTAAGCGCGCGGTCGACATCGGTCTGCAATTTGCCATTGAGGAATGAACTGACGACGGCGCCTTTCTCGCAAACAGCGAGCAGCCGGCCGAATTCGCCAGGCGAAAGATCCCCGAGGAGGGGAAAAATCTTGTCCTCAAGCCACTCGGTGGACCGGCCGGTGTTGAAGGCAACCGGAATGCCGGCCTTCAGGTCTGCGGCCACTGCCTGGATGACCTCGGGATTTACGTCACCGGAACCGGGGTCCGTCAGCACCCCGTCAACGTCGAGGACAAAGACATTGACGGGGCGAGACTGATGGCCGGTCATGTATAACGGCTATTTGCCGTCGGCTTTTGACTTCGATTTCGAGGTCGTTTTGGACCATCATTTTGACGAGTTCGGGGAACTTGACCTTGGGCTCCCATCCGAGATTCTTCTTGGCCTTGGACGGGTCGCTCAACATCTTGGTCACGCAGCTCCACGATCTGTTGTGTAGAGGCGGGATGAGCGGGAGCGCCGCCGCGACGCATGGTGACGCCGGCACGGTGGAGCTGTTGGCTGACCGCACTCCAATAAACGCCCACCTCAGCACCGATCTGGCGCAACGTCCAACCCTGGGCGTATAGGTCGGCTGCACGCTCAATGTCCACGGCGACACGGTAACGAGTCTCAGCCGCCGCTCGTTCAGACCGGGTGCCTTCTCAGAGTTAGCGACTCCCGCTCATCCGCTCACGCTGGTGCTCCCGACACTCCTTGCACACGCAACCCTGCACGTACGCCGCATTAGTGCCGTGTTTGAGATCGTGCCGGGGTGTCGTCAGGGCAGCCTCTAGCGCTGCCGACCACTCTTGGAGCGTCGACCCACAAGCTTCACCGTGGCCGGCCCAGACGCTCCGGAGCCCGGACTGGTGCTAGATGGCCAGACCAACCGCGAATAGCAGCAGGGCGATCGCGGGGAGATCGCCGGCATCAACGCCGTGCGTAGAGGTGAGCGAGAGCAGCACCGTGCCCTTGGGGAATGGTTCCACGATCACAAGCCCGACAGCCACGGCGGCCGGCACGAGCGCCAGGATCCTGCGGCAGCGGGTCTGCATACGGCTCGACACCTCCCCGACACTACCGGCTCGTGTGTCATGCAGTCGTTAAGGACCCCGCTTGGCCTTGAATTCAACAGCATTGTCTTCGCAAGACGTATTGTCGCCACGGCGCGCTGGATGGGTACTGCTGACACGGTCCATCGCCCCACAATGACATCGCCCAATGCGGTGAGCGGAATCC
>JBKOZG010000362.1:0-5103 GCA_046725775.1 Actinomycetota bacterium
CTGGCGGGTGTGGTACTTCGCGCTGATCTATTTCTGCCTCCAGATCGCGGTCTACGGTGTCACGTTCTTCCTGCCCACCCAGGTGACCGCCATCACCGGCCAGAAGCTCGGCTTCATGTCTTCGCTGGTGACCGCCATCCCTTGGGTCTTCGCACTGGTGGGTCTGCTGATCTTCCCGGGTCTGGCCGACCGCACCCGCAGGCACCGGTTGATTGGCTCGCTGCTGCTGGTGGGCACCGCGTTTGGCATCGTCATCTCCGGTGCGCTCAGCGATAACCCCGTGCTCGCGATCGCCGGCCTTTGCCTGGCCGCGATGGGGTTCATCGCCATGTCACCAATCTTCTGGACGCTGCCGACGGAGTACATGACCGGATACGCCGCCGCCGCCGGCATCGGATTGATCAACTCGCTGGGTAACCTGGGTGGTTTTCTGGCGCCGATCCAGCGCGACTACTTCAAAGAAACGCTGGGCGGGAATGCGGGCCTGTACTCCCTGTCCATCGGGGCCATCCTTGCCGCAGTGCTGTTTGCTGCGACCGCGTTCTTCAAGAAGGCCAACGAGGTCGAGGCTGGTCACCTGGACGAGGTCGACGCCCACTACGTACCGCACGAGCAGGCTATGGCGGCGCGGGGGCCTCACAGGTCTCCCAGGTAGGGACATGAGAGCGCTGGTATTGCGCGATTACTACGACATTGCGGTTGAGGAACGGCCCGATCCGGTGCCAGGGTCGGGCCAGGCAGTGGTCGAGGTGATCGCCACCGGCATCTGCGGCTCGGACTTCCACGGCTATTCCGGCGAGAACGGTCGCCGCCAGCCTGGGCAGATCATGGGACACGAGACGGTAGGCCGGGTTCGGGAGCTCGGCACAGACGTGGCAGGCCTAAAGGTCGGCCAGCTGGTGACCGTGAACCCGGTGATGGCCTGCCATGCCTGCCCGGCCTGCCTGTCCGGTCAGGAACAGTGGTGCCGTCGGCGGGTGGTCCTCGGAGTCGCGCCAGAGATCCCGGCGGCATTCGCCGACCGGGTTGCGGTCCCGGCAGCGAATATCGTGCCGCTGCCGGACGGCATGCCAGAGGAACTAGGGGCCTTGGTGGAGCCGTTGGCGGTGGGTTACCACGCCGTCCGCCGCGGTCAGCCCGTTCCTGACGATCGAGTGCTTGTCATCGGCGGTGGACCGATTGGCCAGGCGTGCCTCCTTGCCGCCCGGCGTCTGGGAATCCAGGCGCTTGCCGTGTCCGATGTCACCCGCTCACGCCGGGATCTGTGTGCACGGCTTGGGGCCGAAGTCATCGACCCATCAGCCGGCGACCTGACGGAGGCGGTAGCGAGCCGCCTAGGCGCGCCGGCGACCCTGGTCGTGGACGCGGTCGGAATTAGCCGGACTATCGCTGACGCACTCGCCGCCTCCGGCCTGGGGAGCAGGATCGTCCTGGTCGGAATGGGCTCGCCCCGCCTCGAGGTTGACGCGTACGCTCTCAGCACCGCGGAACGATCACTGATCGGATCGTTCACCTACAGCGCCGCTGAATTCATCGATACCGCCGAGTATGTCGGCACAGTTCCGGAAGGGATTCACGCGCTGATCGACGGCCGCGTGGGCTGGGAGGGAGCGCCGCAGAGCTTCGACGACTTGGCCCGGGGCCGCAGTGTTGCGAGCAAGATCTTGGTGTTCCCTCAGGGGCCACCGGAGAGCGAAGCGGCATGATCACCCACAAGATCGCCCACGTCCGAGCATTTACCGTCGGTGCCGGCGGCGGAGCCGACTACCACGACCAGCAGGGCTATCACTGGATCGATGACCACATTGCGACGCCGATGTCGCGCTACTCCGGCTACGAGGAGAGCCGCCGGAGCTTCGGTCTCAACGTTTTGGGCACGCTGGTCGTCCAGGTTGAGGCCGAGGACGGCACCATCGGGTTCGGGGTCACTACGGCGGGAGAGCCCGGGGCCTGGATCGTGGAGCGACACCTTGCACGGTTCCTCGAGGGCGCCCTCGTCACCGACATCGAGAAGATCTGGGACCAGATGTTCCGGTCCACGCTGTTCTACGGTCGCAAGGGGCTGGTGCTCAACGTGATCAGTGCAGTTGATCTTGCTCTCTACGACTTGCTAGGCCGGCTGCGGCAGGAGCCGGTCTACCAGCTGCTCGGTGGCGCGGTCCGTGACGAGCTGACCTTCTACGCCACCGGTGCGCGACCCGACCTGGCCCAGCAGATGGGGTTCGTCGGCGGCAAGCTTCCGCTGCACCACGGTCCGCATGAGGGTCCGGTTGGGTTGCGAACCAACATCGAAGAGCTCGCGGCGATGCGGGACAAGGTCGGGGACGACTTCTGGTTGATGTGGGACTGCTGGATGTCGCTGGATCTGGACTACGCCGTCCGACTGGCCACCGCCGCTCATGAGTACAGGCTGAAGTGGCTGGAAGAGGCCTTGATCCCGGACGATTATTGGGGCTACCGCGAACTCCGCCGGAAGGCGCCACGCGGGATGTTGATCTCAACCGGCGAGCACGAGTCAACCCGCTATGGGTTCCGGATGCTACTCGAGATGGGCTGCGCCGACATCCTGCAACCAGATGTCGGCTGGTGCGGCGGGATCACGGAGCTGATCAAGATCTCCGCGCTCGCCGACGCCTACGGCGCCCTTGTCGTACCGCACGGGTCAAGCGTGTACTCCTACCACTTCGTGATCACGCGGACCAACAGCCCATTCGCGGAGTTCCTGATGATGGCGCCGGAGGCCGACGAGGTGCTGCCCATGTTTTCACCCTTGCTGGTCGGTGAGCCGGTGCCGGTGAATGGCCGCATGAAGGTGCCCGACACCCCTGGTTTCGGCGTCGAGCTCAACCCCGATGTCGAGTTGGTCCGGCCGGTGGCTCGCTAGCTCGGTCAGAGCCGGCCTAGCTCCTCGGTTCCGGCTGGTAACGGCACAGAATGGCCAAAGAGCGGACCTGGTGGCCTCTCGATGATTTGAGGGTCGGCCGGGCTGAAGCCGGGCGTCGACCATGGAGACTACCGACGCGTCGCAGTCCGTGGCCAACTGGTGGATCGACATGCTATTAACGCACTGGACTCATCATCGTCGACTGGCCCAACACAACCCAGGAGCTCTTCTATGTACCTCATGCGCATCGGTCCGACCGGTTCCGAAAGGCCGGTGGTCCGCATCGATGACACCCATTACGTGGACGTCTCCGACGTGGTCAGCGACTTTGACGAGGCGTTCTTCGGCGGCGACGGAATCACTCGCCTGAGCGGCGTTGTCAGCGAGCGGGTGTCGGCAGGACAACTGACAGCATTCCGTGGTGAACGTGTAGGCGCCCCCATTGCCAGGCCCCACCAAATCTTGTGTATCGGCCTGAACTACAGCGACCACGCCGCCGAGACGGGGGCGCCGGTCCCGCACGAACCGATCCTGTTCACCAAGTCGCCGAACACACTCATCGGCCCCAACGATGACGTCCGCCTCCCGCGCGGCTCTACCAAAGCCGACTGGGAGGTCGAGCTGGGTGTCGTCATCGCGAGGCGAACCAGCTATCTCGACACGGTTGACGACGCCCACGCCGCCATTGCCGGCTTCACGGTTGTGAACGACGTGAGCGAACGCGCATTCCAGCTCGAACGCGGCGGACAATGGTCCAAGGGCAAATCGGCGGAAACATTCAACCCAGCCGGACCGTGGCTCGTGACGCCGGATGAGCTCGACAATGTGCTCGACCTCGCCATGTGGCTCGACGTTAGCGGCGTCCGTCGCCAGCACGGGTCCACGTCGACGATGATCTTTGACCCCTATTTCATCGTCCACTATCTCAGTCAGTTCCTGGTGCTCGAACCAGGAGACCTGATCAACACCGGAACACCACCCGGGGTCGGCATGGGGCTCCGCCCCCCCGTGTGGCTGAAGGCCGGCGACGTTATGGAACTCGGCATCGAGGGTCTGGGCAGCCAACGCCAGTACGTACTGGCCCCACGATGAGAGCTCCTGTCCTCAGGTCACGCGCCACCAGCGGACGACATCTTGTCGGAGGCGTGTCGACGCACTGAACGATGGCTCCTTCGGCAGTTCGCAAGACATTGCCCCGCCTAAGGTGCCGCCGCGGCGAGGTCGGCGGCGAGCGAGACGAGTTCGGGCTGGATGCCGGGGACGGCGGCCATGGCCCCGCTTGAGCTGAGGGTCAGTGGCGCGCCCGCGTAATCGGTGACGATCGCCCCGGCGGCGCTGGCAATGGCGTGGCCGGCGACGACGTCGTAGGGGTTGTTGTGGGCGAGCACCATCCCCTGGATCTGGCCGCCGACCAGCCAGGTCCACAGGACCGAGGCGGCGCCGACGCAGCGGAAGCGCAGTGCGAGGCGGTGCACCGTCGCGGTGAGCTCAAGGAAGGCGTCCAGGCGTGCGCCGCCGCGATGGAAGGCATCGCCCATGCCGATGATGCCGTCCGCGAGTGCGTCGACGTCGACCACCGCACCTGAGTCCACTCGGACGCCCAGGAAGGGCAAGTCGATCACACCCAGCACCGGCACGCCGTCCTCCAGCAGGCCGAGCATCACACCGCACAGCGGGGATCCGGTGGCGTAGTTGATCGTCCCGTCGAGCGGATCAGCGACCCATACCAGCCCAGACTCCAGGCTCGCACCGCCGCCCTCTCCGCCGTAGAAGCCGATCTGGGGCGTCGAGGCGGCCAGTGCGCGCTTCAACGTCGCCTCGCTCGCCAGGTCCACCTCGGTGAGGAAATCGTCGGTCGCCTTGTCGATCCTGGTGTGCCGCCGAGTGCGCCCCGCGCGCAGGATCTCGACTGCCTCATCCAGCGCGGCGTGCGCCGCTGCCAACTCAAGCCTCACCCCGGCATCGTATGCCGCTCACCACGGCAGCCTGCCCTAGTGTTCTGCGCCACTCGTCGTACATCCCGGCGGCCTAAATCCAAGGGAGACCGCCGACCTCTTCGCAAGCTGTTAGCAAGCTGCCGTCGTCTCAATTCTCGTCTCAGTCCCTGATCTTCCGCGGCAGGCCGTTCCGGGGTGAAAATCGGTGTGGTCGCCCGCTGACGTCGTCACAACTTGGTCCGTTGGAGGCCGTGTCTCAGTCGGACGCCGGGAGCCGCGCAG
>JBKOZG010000069.1:0-11878 GCA_046725775.1 Actinomycetota bacterium
CACACATAGAGTGGGTCACCGTCGGGTCCTTCGTGGAAAGGAAGCTTGGTCGCATCTGATCCTGAAGGCCCCGACATCTCTTCTAGGCGATCAACACGCCCCAGCCAGAGATGGTCAGACCACCGCTAATTCCGAAGACCCGGTTATGTCAGCCGCCTCTTGCGGGCTCTGCAAGACCGCGGGCTGGTAGTGGTCGAACCCGACCCCGGTGATATGCGTCGGCGCAGGGTGGCCCTGATGCCGAGGGGCGGGCGACATATCGCAGTCTGGACGATCGGTCGGAGCGGCTGGCCGAGGGAATCCTCAAGCCCCTTACGGAACGGCAGCGGGACCGCTTCCCCTTCGCAAGATTTGGCTCTCGCCGCCCGAGATCAAAGGCGGCACCGCGCCGGTCGTGGAACCCGGACCGGTGACCGACAGCTAGGGTCATGACCGTGCGCATCGTGGTGATTGGCGGCAGCGGACACGTCGGCAGCTTCCTGGTTCCGCGGCTGGTTCGCGCTGGACACGAGGTAGTCAACCTGACCCGCGGCGCCCGCCATCCCTACGTCGATGACGAGGCGTGGTCGGAGGTCGGGCAGATCCGGGTGGACCGTGCGGCCGCGGACGCAGCCGGGACCTTCGGGAGGCGGGTCGCCGGGCTCGAGGCCGAGGTGGTCGTTGACATGATCTGCTTCACGCCCGACTCAGCGGCCGCGCTGGTGGGCGCACTACGCGGCCGCAGCGGCCATCTGGTCCACTGCGGGACCATCTGGCGGTACGGGTCGAGCGTGAAGCAGCCAATGCGGGAGGACGACACCTCGCCGCCGTTCGGCGACTACGGCATCCAAAAGGCCGCGATTGCCGAGCTGCTGGCCGCAGAGACACGATCCGGGGGCCTGGTCACCACGGTGCTCCAGCCCGGTCACATCAGCGGCCCGGGCTGGCCGCCGATCGGGCCGCTGGGAAATCTCGACCCGGGCGTCTGGTACGCCGTATCCGCCGGCCAGGAGGTCGCGGTCCCGGGCCTCGGCGCTGAGCTTATGCACCACGTCCATGCCGACGACGTGGCCCAGGCCTTCCAGCTCGCGATCGAGCAACGGGACGCTGCGGTGGGGGAGTCGTTCAACGTGGTGGCGCCGTCGGCGCTGACCGCCCGCGGCTTCCTGGCGATCGCCGCGGGGTGGTTCGGGCAAACCGCCCGTACCCGCTCGGTGAGCTGGACCGAATTCCGGTCCGGTACTACTGCGGAATTCGCCGACTCCAGCTGGCAGCACCTCTCGCGCAGCCAGTACGCCTCGATAGAGAAAGCCCGCACGCTGCTCGGCTACGCCCCGACCTTCGAACCCGAGGCCGCCGTGCTGGACGGCATCCGATGGCTAATCGACCACGATCGGCTCAAGGTCGCCAACCCCCTGATCGTCTAGCGGATCCAGGACATCATTCCGGGTGCTCATCTGGCCGTGCCTTTTCGTCTGGCGATGGCAGAACGACCCCCACAGCAGACTGACCGGGACCTCCACTCCAGTCATCTGACGCTTGCGAAGCACGGTTATGCATCTTGTGCAGAGTGCATTGCCGGCGGATTGCCGGTACCCCGCGCGGCTGAAGATCAAGCCACCCAGCCCACCGAACGGAGCTGCGCACAGCTTGCAGCGTGGAGGGGACGGGATTCGTCGGAACGCCCGCCGCTGGCTGGCCAGTCCGGGACTCGCCCCTGCAAGTACGGAGCGGACTTCTTCAGGTGTCCAACCTTCGGCCGCCATCGGCGTCAATCTATTTACGCCGGGCGTCCCGAGCGGTCTCTGATGTTGACCGCTGCCCTCGACCAGCTGCTTGGTGATCATGGCGGGCACGAGCACAAATCACACAAACGGCACACCTACCGTCCCAGCCAAGCCGCACGAGGGCGCGGTCACGACTGCCGCGGGGCGCTCGTCGGACAGAGACGGTTCAGCCTTGCCGTTAGCAGACGCCGGCTACCGGGACGCGTTCCCGGAAGCGCGTGTCACACACCGAACGGCTCAGCGGGACGTGGCAGCTTCACCGAGTCGGCGGCGCTGCATGGCTGCCGCCGCTGCAATCAGGTCCCCGTTTCCTTGGGCTTGCCGGCCATCGGGCAGAACTGGGGTGTCCTCGAGCCCGGTCCTGATGCCGTGGCCGCGGGAGATTGCGCGCTGGTTGACCGCCCACGAGGCGATGCCGTCGCCGTGGTGCACTTGTTCGAGGGCGACACCAGCTTCGTGAAGTGTGTTCTCGATGGCTTCGGCGTGCGCGACCGCGTCGGCCGGGTCGGCGTCGAGCGGCTCCACCATGGCCCGGACACAGCGGCCTGCGAGGCCAGCGGCGACGAACTGGCGGGCGTCGCCGAGGCCGAGCAGCCCAGCTTCGATGCCCACCCCCCGCGAGAGGAGTAGCTCGCACACCTGGAGGATGCCCTCCTCGCCCTGGTTGGCCGTCACCAGATCAGGCAACACAGTCCACGCTGCGAGGAGCCGTAGCCGCTCCGCAGGATCCTCCACCACATCGGCGGAGGTGGTGAGCGAGATGGTTGTTCCGGGGCAAGCCTGGCGCACCCGTCGAATCGTCTCCGCACACACTGCAGCGTCCAAGGTCTGTCGACCGTCATGCCCGTAGGGGTGAAGATGGACCGACTGAGCTCCCGCCGCAACAGCAGCCTTCGCCTCGGCGGCTATCTCCTCAGGACTATGAGGGGTCGCGGGATGCACGCGGTCACCGTTCAAGGCTGCCTGCAACAGCGGTGGGTAAGCCACCGAACGATTCTGTCGGTGGCCCCGTTCTGGGACAACCCTCCTACCCGAAGAACCGCAGGAGTAGCTCCGTGCCGTGAGAGCTGATTTCGGACCACCGCGCCGAGTCTGTTAGTGACAACGCTCACAGCACCGTGCACTTAGGTTGTTCAGGTGCCTGACAACGGAGCATCAGGTTAGGACCCGACCCTCTTCGCTGGCAGTGCGCGCTTCTACTCCGCGGCAGAGTCGCCTACCCTCCGGGAGTGGTTGAGGAGATGCTCGCCACGCTGGCCCTCGATGGATCGGGGCGGCTGCTCGACATCGGATGCGGACCCGGGTCGATCGGCTTGATGCCGGCTCCTCATTATGCCGAGGTCGTCGGCGTCGACGCCGACGCCGACATGATCGCTGAGGCCACCCGCCTGAAGCGTCCGTGGTTCACAACGCGACATGGCGCAATCTACGAGCCGAGGACCGCCCCGCCGGCCTCGGCCAATTTCGCACGGCTGTTTTCCCCAGTCCTTCCGCTGGATGGATCGGCACCGAATCGCCCGATCGGTCCACGACATGCTCGACACCGACGGCGCCGTCGTGCACCTCAGCGCCACCACACCGTGGTGGGGACGACACCAAAGGTCTGGCTGGTCCCCAGCCCCATATGCAGATATCACACGGCTGGTGAGCGGTATCTCGGTGACCAGCGACGAGCTGGTCAGAAAACGCTACCTGCAGGCACTCCTGGCGATGAGGCCAGCGTCTACCGGGCAGCGGGCTTCCTCGGCCCCGAGCGTCACCATCCCACCGTGGACCGTCGACAGATCCGTCGACGACATCGCCGCGTCGATCTACTCGCTCTCCAGCTCAGCTCCCCACCTCTTCGGGAAGCACTCGCGGCCTTCGATGTCGAGCTCCGCGTGATGCTGAATGAAGCGAGCAACGGCCGTACCTTCAGCGAGCGGATGTCACCAGTCGCCTTCGACATCTGGTGACCGCAGTCCGGCGGCTGCCGGCGCCAAGCGTGACTGGCGCGGTGTGAGGTCGCCCAATCCTGGTGTGGTCGCCATGGTGCCATCTATGTCGCCACGCAATTGCATGCGGGATTCATGGCCCGGTAGGCGATGGCTCGCGCCGTGCAGACCCTGTCGGGCGGCATATCAGCAGCGACGAGACGGCCCAAGCCGGTCGCGACCGAAGGCGGTGGAGAATCACACCCATGACCGTGTCAGGGAACGCGTATCGGCACCACACGCACCGCCTCGACCTCGAAGACCCCTCGATCCGCCAGTGGGCCGCGACTGTGCTGCGCGCTGACCCAGATCAGGGCATCGTTCTGGACCGGTCCGCGTTCTATCCCGGCGGCGGCGGGCAACCGCCCGATCACGGCGTGCTGCTGTGGGGCAATGTCCGGACGCGGATTGTCGGTACGCGGAAGGGTGACGACCTCTACCTCTTGCCGGCCGAGGAAGACCCCCTGCCGCCGGCAGGCACAAGCGTCCGCGGTGGTCTTGACGACGAGCGCCGCACCAGCCTTATGCGCACGCATTCGGGTCTACACGTGTTGAGCGCAATCGTGCTGCGGGACTTCGGCGCCCCAGTGACCGGCGGGAACATGGAACCGCTCGTCGCTCGGATGGACTTCGACCTATCCGACGTGCCCGCAGACTTCAAGCAGAGCGTTGAGGATGCCTGCAACCAGGTGGTGCGCCTGGACCGGCAGATCGACGTCCGGGTGTTACCGCGGGAGCAAGCCCTAGCGATCCCGAACGTTATCCGCACCGCGAGCGACCTGCTGCCGCCGGACATCGAGATGGTCCGGATTGTCGACATCAACGGCATCGACATCCAGGCCGACGGCGGTACCCACGTGGCCTCAACGGCCATGATCGGGCGCATCGCGGTGACGAAGATGGAGAGTAAAGGACGTGGCTTTCGTCGCTTGCGGATCCGGATAGAGGACGCCGAGTAGGACCATGCGCATCCGCGCCTTCGGCACACGATGTCCGATGGGAGGTCTCTCCAAGTCCGCCTTCGCGCGGGACGGCGATCGGCATGGTGCCGACGCCTTATCGCAAGGAGCTGACCACCAGGTGATGGCCGTGGTCACTCCTGCTCTTTGTGCTCCTCCCTTCCTCCTTTGTTCTTTCCGTCCTTTTCAGCTGGTGGCAGGGTCTCAGCGAGCTGGGTCAGGCTGGCCTGCACGGCGTCGTACCCAGCGGTGGTGATCTTTCCGTCTCGTTGCAATTTGTCGAGTTTGCTGCGCATGTCGGCCAGCTTCTCGGCGGCTTTGCCCATTTCGCCCTCGTCGACTTCACGCTCGACTTCCTCAAGCTTTTTCGTCAACTCGTCGACCGTCTTGCCATCGAAGTGGCCGGCTTGCCGCTGCCCCTCGATCACCCCGAAGAGCGCGGCCAGGCGAGCTGACGAGCCGGTGTCGGGATTTCCCGCGAAGCTTTCGGTCGTGGCGGTGCCGGGATTGCCGGCTGAGCTGTCGGTCGTCGCGGTGCCCGGCGCTGTGGTGGCAGCGCCGGGTAGTGGGCTGTCGGCAGCGGTGGATCCGGCATCCGCACCTGGGCGTTGGGATGCGATGAGCAGGGCCACGGTAAGCGCTGCGAGAATCGCACCGAGGACAACCGCGGCGATGCCGGCCGGGCCGAGACGGAATCGACCGCCGACGGGAGCAGGTGGTGCCTCGCCGTTTTCGACGACTGGCAGGGTCATTGTCCCGGAAACCACCGGGACAGCTCGTGTCGGTGGGGCCGCCGCCGTCTCGCTCTCGGCACGCGCTGTGAGCCTGTCCCGCACCTCGGCGGCGGTATCGGGTCGGTCGGAAGGGTTCTTCGCCAGCAGGCGAGCGATCAACACATCGAGGTCGGCGGGTGTGTCAGGGCGTAGGGCCGCCACTGCCGGGGCAGGCTGGTGTTGGTGCTGCCAGAGCACGGTGAGCGGATTGTCGCCGATGAACGGTGGACGACCGGTGAGCATGGCGTACAGGACGCAGCCCAGCGCGTACAGGTCCGTTCGCGCGTCGACCGCAGCGCCGCTGGCCTGTTCCGGCGCCATGTATGCGCTGGTGCCGATGGCCAGGTGCGGGGCGGTGGGGTCGGTCTGCTGCTGGTGGGTGAGGCGGGCGATGCCGAAGTCGCAGACCTTTACTGTGCCGGTGGTGTTGAGGAGAATATTGGCCGGCTTGATGTCTCGATGCACCACCCCTTGGGCATGTGTCATCGCGAGCGCGTCACAGATCTGACGGGCGAGGTCGACTGCTTGGTCCAGCGGCAGCGGGCCGCTGGCGAGCAGCGCGGCGACGCTCGTCCCGTCGATGAGTTGCATGACCAGATACGGCACACCGTGATCGGTGCCCACGTCGTAGACCGCGACGATATTTGGATGGGTGAGGCCGCCAGCCGTTCGGGCCTCCCGGTCGAAGCGCTGCAGCATAGCCGGGTCCGCTGTTGCCCGGTCGAGCAGCTTGACCGCGACGGGGCGTCCGAGTCGTTCGTCGACGCCGCGCCAGACCGTCGCCATGCCACCGCGCCCCAGCACGGTGTCCAGCTGGTAGCGGCCCGATATCAGCTGCCTGTACATGATCCACACCCTGACACATAAGTCCCGGTACAGCTCGCGCTCGCCCTGCCGTCGTCCCACCAGCCAAACTCACGCGTGCTTGACCTTGCCCGAAGGGCACGCCCCATGCTGGGCTGAAACGCGGTTCGACAAACCGCTAAGGAGAGGGTGTGATGAATAGCTACGAGGTCGTTCAGCGGGAAGCTGCCCCATACGCCGCCATCGCGATCGCCGTGCCGATGGAGAGACTCGCCAGCGCCGGTCCGCTGAACGGTGCGGTGTTCGGCTGGCTGGCTCAACAGCACGTAGTTCCGACCGGTCCGCCGTTTTGGAAGTACAACGTGATCGACATGGCGGGCCAGCTCGAACTCGAAGTCGGGGTTGCCACTGCGACGCCTGCCGCCGCAGACGACCAGGTCGGTGTCGGCGAACTGCCGGCGGGCCGCTACCTCGAGACCACCTATCACGGCCACCCAGACGGGTTACGCCAAGCCACTGCCGACCTGTTGGCCTACGCCGACGCGCAGGGTTTGAGCTTCGAAAAAGCCGATTCACCAACCGGCGAGCGGTGGGCCGCGCGGCTGGAGTACTACCTAAACGATCCAGACGACCAGCCGGACATGACCCAGTGGGATACCACCCTCTCGTTCAAGCTCACAGACGGAGCCTGACCTACCGTCAGCCGGCGGCCGAACAGGCCAGGCCGCCTGCCCGGAGGCACGTTTCCTAGCTGCGCACCGACGTGCGGCTGTCGGCTGTCCGGAGTTCCACTGACGGTCCACCTCGTACGGCGACGCGGCACAGCTGCCCCGGTCCGATCGGATGTATACCGGTGATGGCGCCCGTGGCGAAGACCATGCCCGCTCGCACCGGTTGACCCCGGCTGGCGAGGATATTCAGGGCAGTCGCCAGACCATGATGAATTCCCCCAGGCAGGTTCTCGGCAGATCCTTCTCCCATAAGGTGCCCGTCGACGTAACAGGCAATCCGGATCGGACCGTCACTAGGCCGGTCCGCAAGGATGGAGCCGAGCACCAGACCGTTGTTGTTCCCGAAGTCGGCGGCGATCACTGTGGGGCCGAGCGAGTTGATGTCAGGGATCGGGCTGCTGGCGACCTCGACACCGACCAGTAGATGCTGCTCCAGGGCCGCCGCCTCTGCGGCCGTCCAGCTGCCCCTTTCGTGGGCGGGCGGATCCTGCCTGAGGCGAATGACGAGCTCTGCCTCCACGGCCGCGAACCCGGTTGCGAAGATACCGACCTCGACTGCGGAGACGTGCTCCTCGCTAAGGTGATATTGCTGACGCCAGATGGGGCCGACCAGCCGGCCCGGGTCCCCGGCGCTGCGCCGGTCCGCCGGGATGTAGCCAATCTTCCAGCCGACCAGCGAGTCCTGCCACTGCGACATCGCCCGCTCCTGGATCTGGTAGGCCTCGGCCATGCTGGCGGGGATCGCCCCCGGGAACCGGGTCAGGCTCCGCCCCTCCCTTCGGGCAGCGACCAACTCGGCGGCGATTACGTCCTCAGCTGCCGGCGTGCTCATCTCGACCTCTCGGGTCTGCCCTCACATCGGTGAAGGGCGTACTAAACGCTAGACGATACGGTGAGACGACCCGATCGCCTCGGCTGACCCACGATGCCACGGGCGGTTAGGGAACGAAATCTCGGACGGAGCACTTGGTACGAGTCGTCCCCCTGAAGCGCGCTCAAAGGACGTCTTGCGGGTCGTCGACTGCATCTACTGTGTGGGCTGTGGACCATGCTGTGGTAGTGGGAGCTGGAATTGGCGGACTGACGGCCAGCTTGCTACTTAGCCGGGTGGCGAGGCGGGTGACGCTTGTGGAGCGGGCGGAGCGACCGTCTGAGGTGGGCGCCGCTTTGGCTTTGCAACCGAACGGGATGGCGGTCTTGGACCGCCTCGGACTGCTATCCGCTGTAGAGAGTGTAAGTGCGCGGATTGACAGGATGGACATTCGAAGCGTGACCGGCCGGAGGCTGTTGACTGCCGAGATGCCTGATTTGGACGCCGGCCTTGATCACGCGATCGCGGTCCGACGAACCGACCTTCACCGGTTGTTGCTTCAGGCTGTCGCCGGCGTAGCTTCGATCGACAAACGTTTTGGGTGGACTGCGGCGAGCGCCGACCCGAGCGGAGCGGTGAAGATCACTGCCAGTGCGCTGAACGGCCGGGACTTAGGCTCGACCAGCCTGCGGGCCGTCCTTATCGTGGGCGCCGACGGAGTCAATTCGGCCGTGCGCCGTACGGGTGGCTTCGTGAGCAGGGTGTCATCGGGGAGCAGTTATGTGCGCACGATTGTGACGGGTCGGGCCAGCCCGTGGTTCGAGGAGTATTGGACGCCGCTAGGATCCTTCGGCCAGGCACCGCTGTATGGCGATCTGATCTACTTTTGGGCTGCAGCGCATGTGGGCGTGGCGGCTGAGGCGGTATCTCGACGCGACCTGGGAGCCTTCCGCGAGGAGTGGCGACGGGTGCTACCCGCCGCAGCGGACCTGTTGGAGAGGGTGTCGTCTTTCGACGACTTGCTGGTCAACAGCGTCCGCCAGGTCGACTGTCGGCGCTGGTTCTCCGGCCGCCTGGTTCTGCTCGGCGACGCTGCCCATGCCATGGCCCCGAATCTGGGCCATGGAGCGAATAGCGCTCTCGTCGACGGCGTGGTCCTAGCCGAAGAACTCACCAGCGCCCCATCGGTGAAGGATGCCCTGGTGGGGTACGACAAGCGCCGGCGGCGACCCGCCCGGCGCCTGCAGAAGACTGCGGAGATGCTGCAACGCATCTGTGGCATCGAGCGAGGCACGGCTGTGCGCGCAAGGGACGTTTTGCTGGCGGGATTGGCCCGGTTTCCGCGGCTCAGTGAGGAGGCCATCCGTCGGACCCTTGCCGCGGACGTGAGAGCTATCAGATCGGCATCCCTGGTCGGCAGGGCCGGCTGAGCCCACCACCAGGACGACGTCGGGGTCGCCCCCGTGGTCGAACCCTTGAGAACCCAGGACCGTCAGCCGCAACAGCCGTCCTCCTGGCAACGCAGGGTCACAAGCGGAAACCTCCGCGAGACAATTCGGTGCACGGACCCGACAGCAGAAGCACTCAATTGCCGATTGAGTCAGTTCCCGGGCCGGCGAGCCTGCCTCACCTCGCGGGCAATCGCCCAGGCGTCCGCCACGGGACCCACGTGCCCGAGCTTGTCGGGGTTGACCACCGAGCGGATCGTCTGGATATGCCCGCCGAGCACGTCCAACGTCATCGTGCCGACGACCTTCCCGTCCTGATCGCGAACGATCGCGCCCGGGTGGCCGTTCAACTCGCGTGGCTCCACTCTTGCGTCGATCTTGGCGAGCAACGGGAAGATCGAGACGAGCACGCGGGCCACGTTGGCAGCTCCGAAGAAGCTCCTGGCAGGCGCCTTGCCTCCCCCATCTGCGACCATCTGGACGTCGGCAGCGAGCAACTCCCTCAGTCCGTCGACGTCGCCATCGCGGAGCGCATCGAAGAACCGCGCGGCGAGCTCCTCGCGTTCCCGGCGGTCTGCCTCGAACCGAGGCCGCCCGGCGTCCATGTGGCGTCGCGCCCGGGTCGCGAGTTGGCGGCATGCTGCCTCGGATCGACCGACGGCCGACGCGATCTCGGGAAAGCCGAACCCGAACACCTCCCGCAGCACGAAGACCGCCCGCTCGAGCGGACTCAGCCGCTCGAGCAGCACCAGGGCCGCCATCGACACCGAATCCGCCAGCTCCGCCGACCGCGCCGGATCCTCGTAGGTGTCGGTGAGCAATGGCTCGGGGAACCACTGCCCGACGTACATCTCCCGCCGGACGCGCGCCGAGCGCAGCACGTCGATCGAGACCCGCGTGACCACTGCTGAGAGGAAGGCCTTGGTCGACGTGGGCTGTGTCGGGGAGGCCTCGTAGCGCAACCAGGTCTCCTGGACCGCGTCCTTGGCCTCGGCCACCCTGCCGAGGATCCGGTAGGCGATCGCGAACAGTAGCGGTCGCAGCTCCTCGAACTCCTCGCCCCGGGTCATCCGAGCTCGTCCTTGAAACCCTGCCGCCACGAGGGGTAGCGCAGCGTCCAGCCGAGCTCCTTAGCCTTGGCGTTGGAAAAGGCGCGCCCCTCGGTCACAATCTTCACCATTTCCCCGGCCAGCAGCTGCGCCACCCACTTGGGCAGCCGCATCGGCCGCCTCACCCCTACGATCTCGGCGAGATACGGCAGCCACTCCCGGGCCTGGGCAGGCTCGTCGTCGACGATGTTGAACACGCCCTTCGCCTGCTGCTCCAGGGCCAGGACGGTTGCGCTCGCTGCGTCGTCGAGATGCACCCAATTGAAGTAGCCGGTGCCGTCACCGACAAGCGGGAACCGCCGCTTGCGCACCAGCTCGACCAGGTCGTCGTTGGCCCCCGGCCCGTAGAACGCACCGTATCGCAGGGCTGCGCCACCAGCCTCGACGACAACGTCCTCAACGTGGCGGAGCGCCTCAGCCATCCTGCGCATCTTCGGCCCTACCTCCTCCGACGGCAGCGGGTCCTCCTCGCTCACCCGTCCACCATCGCGGTTTTCGGTCCAGATGGCGACGCTCTGCGCGACGACGTGGGAGACGCCGGTTGCCTCGGCGGCGGCTAGCAGGTGGTCGATTCCCTCCGTGCGCAGCCGGTTGGTGGTGGCGGCGAGCCGCTCGGGGTGCCTAAAGTTGGGCTTGCCGTTGTGCGCCACGGAAAGCGCCGTCATCTCGTGCACGATGGCGTCCGGCCGGGCCGCGGCCACCGCCCCCTTGACTGACACCGCATCCAGGCCGTCCATCACGACGCCATCTGCGCCCAGCTGCTCCAGCAGTCCCAACTTGGCCGCGCTCGTTGTCGTCGCCGTTATTTGGTGGCCGCGGGCCAGCAGTTGCGGCACCAGACGACGTCCAATGACTCCGGCCCCGCCTGCCACGAACACTCGCACAACGTCACGCTCCTCATCCGGAAATGGCTCTCGTCACCAAGACGAGACAGCCCGGCAGCCTGTGACATCGGACACGGTCCACGGACGTCGGCCGCGTCGGAACATCATCGGAACTTGAACCGCACTCATTGCCGCCGAGCGTGCCGTCTCAAAAAATCGTCCGTCAGTAGAGATCTCATATTGCTCGCGGGGAAAGCGGCCGGGTTGAGATCGGCTCAGGCCGGACACCTTGTTGCGGACGGACCGCACACCCTGGCGCAGTTCAGGTGAGCTGACCGCCGCTCGGCGGACCGGTGAGGACAGTGGGCACGTACTCGACGAGCCGCAGCCTGCCGTCGAACGTCCAGCCAGGCCAACCCACCGCTGAGGCGTAGCCGTCGAGCGAAGTGATGAAGTCCACCAACAGTTCTGCCATCGGGTTCCCCATTGCTCGTGCTCTTCTACACTGTGCAGTTTGCGACGCTCAACGGCAACTCCATGATCGCGCTTCAGCCTGTTGTGGGGCTGATGTGTTAGGTGTCGTCGAAAGTTCTGGCAAATGTTCGTTCCACGTGTCCGCAGGCCATGGCCGCGCAGCGTCATTGCAGGTGGATGTCGAATTCCGCTGGCCGATCATGGCC
>JBKOZG010000345.1:0-9215 GCA_046725775.1 Actinomycetota bacterium
CATCGGCTGTCGGACCTCAATCCAGAATTGCCGATCGATGACGTCCTCGAGCGGGGCAGTGATCTCGAACTGCCGAAGCACCTCGCGCATCGCCGCACGGAAGTCGGCGCCCGTCAGGCACGCCACGTCTGCTGCAGACACGGCCAGCAGAAAGTCCTCAGTATTCGACCCGGCCCACGCGGTGAGCTCATCCATCCAGCCAGCCCGGTTGCCTTGGATCACACCATCGGCGTCGAACAGCACCCAGTCGAGCTCCATGGCAGCGCAGCCTACGTTCAACGGCGGGTGGGTTCCACGGCCCGACGCCACCGAGGTGCTCGGCCGGGATCCTGGGGTCACCATCGAGCCCGACCGATGCGGCCGTCACCCGCGGCCCTCCGTCTTCATCGAGCGTGACCACGTGCGCGACCGCATCGCTCTCCAGGAGTTCGCGGGCCGCGCTGGGAATCCGGATGCCGGCCACGGATCGATGCTACCGATTGGTCGCGTCGGGTTCTGCGTCTCGCCAGCCGTTCTCGCCGCGTTCAATTACGACTGCGCAAAATCCAGACACCGCATTCACACGGCAGAGTGGCACCTAGCGGCGCGGGCGACAGTCGAGAGGCGTCCGCTTGCTCGGTGTCGCCGCTTTGCACATAAGGAGGTGAGGATGTCGACATCGGATCGGATGGATGAACGGAAGCTGCACGCCGTCTTGGGGGCGGGTCCGCTCGGTCTCGCCGTAGCCCGTCATCTCGCATCGAGAGGTGACCGCGTACGTGCGGCGGTTCGCAATGAACTAACCGACCTCCCGCAAGGGGTTGAGGTGGTCGACGCCGACCTCGCTGTGGAGGCTGACGCAAAGCGGGCATGTGAGGGGGCAACGGTGGTCTATCACTGTGTCAACCCGCCGTACGCCAAGTGGCGGGAACTGCATCCGCCGCTCATGAACGCGATCATCGAAGGAGCGGCGGCGGCCGGGGCGAGGCTGGTATTCGGTGACAACCTTTACGCCTATGGCCCGGTGGACGGGCCGCTCACAGAAGACCTGCCCTACCTGGCAAGAGGGCCGAACGGCCGGGTCCGGGCGCAGATTGCCGAGACGTTGCTGCAGGCTCACGCAACGGGCGACGATCGGGCGAGCATCCGACTTCTTCGGCCCCCACGCCCATCAGTCCACCGTTGGTGACCGGGTCTTTGCCCGGGTGATCACAGGGAAGGCGGCTCAGGTCCTGGGCGACCCCGACGTTCCCCATACCGTGACCTATATCGAGGACTTCGGCCGAGCGCTGGTCACACTTGGGGAGCGCGACGAGGCCTTGGGTGAGGTGTGGCACGTCCCGAACGCCGAGGCGGTCACTCTGCGTAGCTTCGCCCAGACGGTCTTTGAGTCGGCTGGCAATCCTTTCCGCCTTCGCAAGGCGCCGCGCTGGGGGATCGCGATGGCCGCCCTGTTCGATCCGACGATGCGGGCGGTCAAGGAGCAGCTCTATCAATCCGAGCAGCCATGGGTGGTCGACAGCACCAAGTTCGAGCGGACCTTCGGTTGGACGGCCACGCCGTTGCGAGATGCCGTCGCCGCGACGGTCGCCTGGTTTCGGAACTCAATGGCGGCCTAAAGGAAAGCGTGCGATCGCAACTCCTTCACCCGGGATGGTCGCCCGGCGAATCTGAGGCGCTGGCTTTGGTCGGGCGTTTGCGATCACAAGCGTCAAGACGCCCGGTTTTATGGCTCGACTGGGCTCGTCTCCGATCACAAGCGTCAAGACCTGCGGTTTTACCGGCGCTGCCTCCAGGCTGTCATCTCCGAGGCATAAGGTGCATTGCGTGGAAGAAGCGGCCGTGGACGACCTGCGGCTCTCAGAGCCTCGACCAGAAGGGGTGGAGCACACTCAGGACGAGGCGCTGTTCGAGCAGCCCGCTCCAGCAACGCAAGCCCCTCTTGCCCTCTACCGCCGCTACCGACCCGACACGTTTGCCGAGGTCATCGGCCAGGACCATGTCACTGAGCCACTGCAGCGGGCCCTCACGAACAACAGGGTCAATCACGCCTACCTGTTCTCGGGCCCCCGAGGATGTGGCAAGACCACATCTGCTCGGATCCTCGCCCGAGCCCTGAACTGCGAGAAGGGACCGCGAGCCGTGCCGTGCGGTGAGTGCCAGTCCTGCCAAGACCTGGCACGCAACGGTCCGGGAAGTATCGACGTGATTGAGATCGACGCAGCGAGCCATGGCGGCGTCGACGACGCTCGCGACCTGCGGGAGCGGGCGTTCTTCGCTCCAGTCAGCAGCCGTTTCAAGATCTACATCGTCGACGAAGCCCACATGGTGACCACGGCAGGCTTCAATGCCTTGCTGAAGCTGGTCGAGGAGCCACCGCCGCACGTCAAATTCGTTTTCGCCACCACTGAGCCTGACAAGGTCATCGGTACGATCCGCTCGCGTACCCATCACTACCCGTTCCGTCTGGTCCCGCCGCGGCTGCTGACAGAGTATTTGGCCAAGCTCTGTGAAGCCGAAGGCATTCCGGTGGAGCCTGCTGTACTACCCCTGGTGGTACGCGCCGGTGCCGGCTCGGTGCGCGACTCGCTCTCAGTGCTGGACCAGCTACTCGGCGGTGCCGATGAATCCGGTGTGTCCTATAGGCAGGCGGCTGCCCTGCTGGGGTACACACCGGACTCGCTGCTCGATGAGTTCGTGGATGCCTTCGCGGCCGGTGACGCCGGCGGGGTCTTCGCCTGCGTGGACAAGGTGATCGAGGTCGGTCAGGATCCGCGACGCTTCGCTGAGGATCTGCTGCGCCGGCTCCGGGATCTCGTGATCGTCGCCGCCGTGCCCGATGCACTGACGTCCGGACTCGTCGATGTGGCTCCTGATCAGGCCGAGCGCCTCATCACCCAGACCGCATTGCTGGGCGCTGGCGAGCTGACCCGGGCTGCGGAGGTGATCGCAGCAGGGCTTACCGACATGCGGGGGACCACGGCGCCACGGCTGCATCTGGAGCTGATGTGTGCCCGGGTGCTGTTACCCGGCGCCGACGTCGACGACCGCGGCCTCCATGCGCGGCTCGACCGTCTCGAGCGGCGCCTCGGGGTGACGGGCTCAGCGAGTCCACCTGCTCCCACTACGCCGCAGATTCCGCCGACTTCGACCCCACCAGCCGCGAGCCGGACGCCGCCGCCCTCGGTGCCAGAGACCAGACCTTCCCCGCCACCCAGTACGCCTCAGCCAGTCCAGGCGGACTCGGCCACTCTCCCGGCTGAGGACACCCAATCGGGGACCGACGCGGCCCAGAGTGGTGGTCTCTCTGTCACCGACGTACGCCGGCTGTGGCCAGAGGTGCTAGAAGAGGTCAAAGGTAAGCGCCGCTTCACCTGGATTCTGCTCAGCCAGAACGCCCAGGTCGCCGAGCTCCGCAATGGCACCTTGCTCCTCGCAATGTCGAACGCAGGCGCGCGCGACAGCTTCGCCCGCGGTGGGAACGAGGATGTCTTGCGTGAGGCGATCGTCGTCGTGATGGGTGCTGACTTCGCCATCGAGACGATGGTGGATCCGAGCGCCTCCGCTCCGGGACCGTCGCGTACGCCTCAAACTGCGAGGCCACCCGAACCATCAGCACCTGAATCTTCGGCGACCCGCACCACAAACGGCGCCCCGAACGCCATTGCTGAGGACCCAGATGCGGCCGCGAGCCGCGACGACAGCGATCTAGACGAGAACGCTGAATCGCATGCCGAGCTTCTGGCGCGCCATCTGGGCGCGGAGATCATCGCCCAGGAGGATCACGGCGCATAGGCTGGGCGGGCGAGCACCTCCACTCCGAAAGGCCCGCGATGATTCCCGAAGGCGACATGTCCGGACTGCTGGCCCAAGCGCAGGCGATGCAGGAGCAGCTGCTGAACGCTCAACAAGAGCTGGCCGAGATGGAGATCGAGGGCACCTCCGGGGGCGGAATGGTGACCGCGACGGTGACCGGTTCCGGAGAGCTGGTGGGACTGGTGATCAACCCCGAGGCAGTGGATCCGAGTGACACCGAGACGTTGGCTGACTTGATTGTGGCCGCCATACGTGACGCAACCAATAAGGCGCAGGCGATCGCCGCCAGCAAGCTGGGTCCGCTCGCCGGTGGGTTGGGCATGGGCGGCGGACTGCCTTTCTGACGAGTTTCCAGATGTACGAAGGCCCGGTCCAGGATTTGATCGACGAGCTCGGGCGGCTGCCCGGGATCGGACCGAAGAGTGCCCAGCGGCTGGCCTTCCACATCCTGGCCACCGATCGCGATGACGTGCTGCGGCTCGCCGACGTGCTCAAGTTGGTCAAGGAGACCGTGAAGTTCTGCGAGATCTGTTTCAACGTGTCCGAAGAAACCCAATGCCGGATCTGCCGCGACCCGCGCCGCGACCAAACCGCAATCTGCGTCGTCGAGGAAGCGAAAGACGTGGTCGCGATTGAACGTACCCGCGAGTTCCGCGGCCGCTACCACGTCTTGGGTGGCGCGATCAGCCCCATCGATGGGATGGGGCCGGCTGAGCTGAAAATCCGCGAGCTATGCCTACGACTTGCCGACGGCACGGTGACTGAGGTGATCTTGGCCACTGACCCGAATCTGGAAGGGGAGGCAACAGCCACTTATCTGAGCCGTCTGTTGCTGCCTATGGGGGTACGCGTCAGTCGGCTCGCGAGTGGCCTGCCGGTTGGTGGTGATCTTGAGTACGCCGATGAGATAACCCTGGGGCGGGCATTCGAGGGTCGCCGCTACGTCGACGCCTAAAGCTGGGATCAGACTGCGACCAAGCTGTCTTCAGAGTGATGGACGCCGAGCTTCTCGCAGGCGTCGTTCAGAATGCGCTGTACGGCCAGCGTGTCTTGCAGCGGCATGATCACGCTCTCGGTCTGGCCGGCGCGTACCCGCTCCGTCACCTCAATGAGCTCATGGGAGTAGCCAGTGCCCAGCGGCGGCCGGCTGATCGTCTCCGGTTCCTGGCCTCTCCGATGCAGTGAGATCCGATGCGGATGGTGGAAGCGTGGCGGCACCTCGATCCAGCCTCTGGTGCCCTGGATTCGCGCTGCCCCCGGCGTGTGATGCTTCAGCGAGATCAGTAGCGTCGCGACCCGGCCGTCGTCATAGCCGAGCAGCAGGCCCGCCTCGGCATCGACACCAGTAGGAGCCAGCGAGCCGCTCACCTCGACCCGATCAGACGTGCCGAGAAAGTACTGCGCGAAAGACACGACGTACACGCCGAGGTCGAGCATCGCGCCGCCGCCTTGGGCCAGGTCGAACAGCCGGTCGGCGGGGTTGTAGGGGCGATCCACACCAAGATCAGCTTGTAGCTGCCGGACCTCGCCGATCGCCCCTTCGTCGATCAGTGCCCGAGCCGCAACGATTGCAGGCTGGAAGCGGGTCCACATCGCCTCCATGACGAAGACTTGGTGCTGCCGAGCGGCCGCGATGATTTCCTCGGCACCGGCCGCGGTGGCAGTAAAGGTCTTCTCCACTAGTGCGGCCTTGCCAGCAGCTATGGCGGCGAGGGCAATGGCGTGATGCTGCGGATGCGGCGTGGCGATGTAGATCACATCCACACCGTCATCGGCCATGATCTCGGCGTACGACCCGTACGCACGGTTGAGGCCGTGCTCGGTGGCGAAGGCCTGCGCTCGCTCGATGGAGCGGCTGGCTACCGCCACCGCCTCGGCACCCGCGACGTACGGAAAGTCCTTGATCACCAAGGATGCGATGCGACCCGGTCCGACGATTCCCCAGCGAACAGTCTGTGAATCGGTCATCCGCTACGACCCCGCCGTTGCTTCATGTTGCCGGCGATCGAGGAGATGAAGATCGGGATGAAGATCAGCCACCAATAATTCCAGCTAGTGGCAAAGCAGAACAAGATGACCGCCGGCCAGGAGGCGGCGGCCATGACAGCCAACACCGTGTCCGCTTTGCTGCGTTGCGGGACGGCAGGATGCGCATGGTGCGCGATCTCCGGGCTGGCGGCCGGGGTGCGCTGCCAAGGCGGAATCTCGAATGAGCGTTGTGCCGCTTGCTGCCAGGGCGGCGCCTGGTATGCGGTGCCCGTGGCCGATGGCGGCCGGGGCTCAGGCAGATCATCGAACAAGACAGCGAGCTCGGATGCCGTTTTGGCCTTGAGCGCCCGGGCCATCCGATCGTCGAACTCCGATGCGTCGATCCGGCCCTGCGCCATATGCTCCTGCAAAAAGCTGACCGCTTGATCACGGTCGGCATCGCCGATTCGAGGTTCCACAGGCCGCTGGTTTGCCGGCTGCTGTTGAGGCACCTGCTCGGCGGGATCCGGCTCGGGTGCGGACGGCTCAGTCACAACCACCAGTATCCCCGGGCCCGAGAGCGTCGGCGGACGCGAGTGCAGAGCAACTGGCGAAGCAGACCCAACCGTGGCAACGGGAACCGCGCTCAGCTTCGCAAGATATGACGAACGGGTCGGATTACAGCGAACGTGCGCGATCGGGCTCTACGACACTGGGCCTCGTCTGGACAAAGGCGGTCGCAGGAGCTGAACCACTAGACTCGCGGCGTGGGACAGGAGCCGCGATGGGCCGCGTAGTGCAGAAGTACGGCGGCTCATCTGTGGCTGACGCTGAGAGCATCAAGCGGGTCGCCAAGCGAATTGTCGCGACGAAACAGCAGCGTCACGACGTAGTCGTTGTGATCTCTGCGATGGGTGACACCACGGACGAGTTGATGGGTCTGGCGCTCGAGGTGTCCCCGCTTCCACCCCCTCGTGAGCTCGACATGCTGCTGACGGCCGGCGAGCGGATGAGTGCGGCGCTGCTAGCAATGGCGATCCACGACCAGGGCATGCACGCGCGCTCCCTGACCGGCTCGCAGGCCGGCATCATTACCACGGGCACCCATGGAAACGCCCGAATCATCGACATCACCCCAGGCCGAATCACCTCGGCCCTCGACCGCAATGACATCGTTATCGTGGCCGGGTTCCAGGGGGTGGCACAGGACACCAAGGACGTGACGACCCTGGGACGCGGCGCCTCCGACACCACCGCGGTCGCGTTAGCAGCCTCACTGGGCGCCGATCACTGCGAGATCTATACAGACGTCGATGGTGTCTATACCGCCGATCCGCGAATCGTGCCGAGCGCTCGCCGCATTCCCGAGATCAGCTATGAGGAAATGATGGAAATGGCAGCTTGCGGCGCCAAGATCTTGCATCTACGGTGCGTGGAGTATGCGCGCCGCGAGAACGTGCGGGTGCATGTGCGCTCCTCGTTCTCCGACAAGGACGGTACGTGGTTGCAAGAGTCGAAGGAAGGAAGCGCTATGGAGCAAGCGATCATTTCCGGGGTGGTCCATGATCGGAGCGAAGCCAAGATCACTATCGTCGGTGTTCCGGACCGGGTTGGTGAGGCCGCGCGGATCTTTACGGCGGTCGCCGACGCGGAGATCAACATCGACATGATCGTTCAGAACGTTTCTGCGGTACAGACCTCTCGTACCGATATCTCATTCACCTTGCCCAAGACCGATGGCCCTATCGCCATGGAAACGCTCGACGCGCTGAAGGCCGATGTCGGGTTCGAAGATGTGCTTTACGACGACCAGATTGGGAAGGTTTCGGTCATCGGAGTGGGCATGCGATCACATCCTGGTGTCAGCGCCAAGTTCTTCTCAGCGCTGGCTGCCGTCGGAGTCAATATCGAGATGATCTCTACGTCCGAGATCAGGATCTCCGTGATCGTTGATCAGGACGATGTTGACCGGGCCGTCGTTGCGGCGCACACAGGACTGGGTTTGGATACCGCCGAAGAGGCCATTGTTTACGCCGGTACAGGCCGCTGAGGCTTTTCTGTCACCGATTGCCGATGCACGACGCTGACAAGTTCTAAAAGTCAGTTGCAGCCATGCGGGCCGATGCTCACGGTGACCCTGTCCATTCCGGTGTACGGCGCGTAGGAGGCAGAAGCTGAGACGCACCGATTGTAGGTGTCGTCAAGGTAGACGCCCCCGAGTTGAGTTGTGTGTGGCTGGCTCCAAGCCACCGCATACTCCGGCCATTGGGTGCCGTCGTAGTCACTGAATTTCAGCCTGACCGTCAATCGACCTTGCGTCTTGGGAGCCCATCCGACGGCGGTGGCCACGGCGCAGTTCCGATCATTGTCCTTGGTGTAGTAGACCTTCAGGTTGACCGAGCCATTGCTGCTGCGCGCTGTCTTGTTCGCGACCACCTCGCCCTGGCAAGTCTCCAGTCTGCCGCCCGGGATGTTGGTTTCGGACCGCGATGTCGACGTATAGGGCCCTGTGGTGGTGGGATAAGTCGGCTTTGCGGTTGTTGTGCCGGCTGTAGACGACGGCCAGCCTCCACCGCCCGCCGCGTACCCCAAGAGGGCAAGGAAGAGCACGAAGAGGATGAATCCGAAAGCTGTGTCTGTAGAGTCGTCAGCCATGCTTTCCCTCGATCAATACCGTGCAAAACTCCTGTTAACCATCGCCTGCAAAATGAAACGTGACGCAAGCCAATTGTTGGCAATGCTCTGCGTCGATCAAAACGTCGTACAAAATACTTTGATCATGGATGCTGATTGGCCGCAATGTCAAGCGCGGCCCGCGTCTGGATACTATACCGAGACACTCCAACCATAGCTGATCCCTGGAATCTGAACACTTAGCAAGGTCAGCGCGCCTTGGAAACTCAGGGCCGGTTAACCGACTAGGCGGTGGCAGCGTTGATCAACGGGCAGCGTCTACGAATAAGGTGCGCGGCCGCCGAAGGTGGTCAACGAGCCGCTTGGTCCTGCGGCCACTGCCGCGACCAGGCGTCCTTGATCGCTCGGTAATCGATGATCATGATGCCCTCCTGGCGGACGGCGTCCCGGGCTTCTGGTGAGATCAAGAATTCAAGATCGGTGTGACGAACTCTCCAACCGTTGTCGATCTCTCGAGAAGCGGTGTCGCCCAGACCAGGGTGCACGGCCCATTCGCTCAGTCCTGCTGGCAGTTCGTGCAGCAGCTGCAGGTAGCGGCTCGCCTTCTCAACATCGAGTGAGAAGCTGTCGAGGAAGTCGTGATCTACGACCGGCAGGCCCAGTTGCCGCGCCGTACGCCGATTCGGTTCCAACCAGACTCGGGCGGCCAGCCGATACTCCTCGGCCAGAGCCAGACCAAGATCGAAGATATCCTCCCGCCCACCGTCTGCCAGGCTGTGCCAGTCAAGGTGGGTCGGACTCAGCCCAGTGGCCAACAC
>JBKOZG010000450.1:0-3980 GCA_046725775.1 Actinomycetota bacterium
CGTCGGCGTTTGGTAGCGCGGCTTTCGTTCAGCCAGGCATTGGACGTGCTTACTTGCGGGGTGCGACTGCGGCGGCACAGGCTACCGCCGGTTTCGCGGTCTTGTTGTGGCTCATCGGTACTGTGTTTTTGTCGTTGGCCTGGTTCGGACCTCACCTCGATTGCGGGTGCGGGCATCCTTTACGCCCTGAGCGCTCCACTGTTCATCTGGAGTGGTCAGGTGGATCTGATTCCGCTACAGCAAGCACTCGCCGGTTTGCGCCTCACTTTTGCCGCGGTGATCATCGCCGTTCGACTTCCGAGGGAAGCCTCATGACGGCGACTGATCCGGTACATCGACCGGTTGGGACGCTCGGTGGTTTGGATTCCGTGTGATGTCGTTCATCGGTCGAGATCCCATCAGTACCGAACCCAACGGATGCCGAACCATGACCTCGGCTACCACTGCAGGACGTGACGCCACCCCTGGCCCGGTGAGTGGAGGGGCGCGCGCCGTGCTCGATAGACGGTCGGCTCGCGGGAAGGCAAAAGGTTGCTGCCTGTCTTGGGCGTTTACTTCCTGATTCGTCGTTGTGGCTGTTGGTGGCGTCGGTCACTATTTCTGGGCTGTCAGTGGTGGTTCTTGAGGACTCGGGCGATCCCGGCGAGCCCGATCGTCAGTCCGTGGCGTTCGGCCGGGGTGAGTCCGCTGAGCAGTTCTGTGTGCCGGGCGTGCAGTTCTTTCCCGATCTGTCTGGCAGCGGCTTGCCCGTCGTGGGTGAGTTGGAGTCGGTAGAGGCGTCGGTTGTCTGGGTTCCGCTGTCGTGATACCCATCCGCGGTCGACGAGTCCTGCCACCAGACGGCTGACGGTGCTCTTCTCCAGACCGAGCAGCCGCGCCAGTTCGTATTGGGACATCTCTTCAACGTCGGCAAGCTCCCCCAGTGCCATGACCTCCGACAACGAGGCATGTGTGCCGGCGCCGCTGTGTGGCTCGAGGATCCGGCTGAGACGGACCAGCTGCTGCAGGCCCTGACGCAGCTCGTCGTCGGGGAACACCGACCTGACAGTTGTATCGCGCAACTGTTTCGCCTATTCTGAGATCGGAAAGGTTGCTTGATACAACTGTAGGAGATGCAATGGCTGTGACCGCACATCGCACCCGTAACCACGCCAACATGTACGGTTTGGCCCGGCACGCTGGGTGCTACGACCTGGTTGCCGGCCTTCTCGCCAGACCCTTGTACCGCAGGGTCGTCGCCGACGTGATCGACGCCGGGCTTCCGGCCGGGTCGGTGGTTTTGGACGTCGGAACCGGGCCGGGCCGAGTGCCCAGGCTCATCGCCGCGGCCTGTCCCACGGTTGAGGTCGAAGGAATTGACCTGTCCCCGGAGATGATCGCGCGCGCCACCTCGACCGCCAACACAACCAGCACAAGTAACCTGCGCTTCCAGGTCGGCGACGTCGCTGCGCTGCCGTTCGCCGACAACTCCGTCGACCTCGTCGTCTCTACCCTCAGCCTCCACCACTGGGACGACCCGGCGGCTGGCCTCAACGAGATTGTCCGGGTGCTCGATTCCGGCGGACAGGCCTGGATCTATGACTTCCGCACCGCGCTCACGGCGACGCAACCGATCACCCGGGGACTCGACGCCGATGTGGCACTCGAAAGCCCGCTGATCGGAACCACCCGGCTGAACCCGATCGCCCGCCTCGTCCTCCGCCACTGGCAACTCCCCAGCTAACCCGTTTCGACCGAACCGCATTCCAGAGCCGAGACCGCGCCAGGAGCGGCCTATTACGTTGAATTGCCCAACGACCGGCGCCCGCGCACCGTGCGACCGCGCCAAACTGGGCCTTCCTGAAACGGCTGTGCAATAATCTGCGTATGCACGCAGATAGAGAGGTTGACCCACCGTTGGCTGACCAAGTCGACGATCAGCTAGTGGAGCTAGCGGTGGAGATCTTCACGATGCTGGCGGACGCGACCCGGGTGCGGATCGTCCTAGCGCTGAAGGACGGCGAGCTGTCGGTGAACACGCTGGCCGACGTGGTGGGCAAGTCGCCGGCCGCAGTGTCGCAGCATCTGGCGAAGCTGCGGCTGGCCCGGATCGCGACCACCCGGCACGAGGGCAACCGGGTGTTCTACCGGCTAGCCAACGAGCACCCCTTGGAGCTGGTCACCGACGCCATGTTCCAGGCCGAGCACTCCCTCGACGACCAACCGCGTCACCACCAGCGGATACAGGCCGAAGGTGACCGGTGAACGGTCCGAACCCGCACGTCGGCGGCCACTGGCACAATCACGCACCGGGCTCGGCCGGGCATATCCACAACCCGGCCGATCCGACCGGCCCGCATGATCCCGTACACCCCGATCCGGCATCGGTGACAGCCGACAGCGCCCAATATGTTCACGGTGAGGACGGCAACTCGATCGACGTCCAGCATCGCCACGACCACGATCAAAGTCATGACCACGAGCACAGCCGCGGGCACGCTCATAACCATGATCACGGTCATGAGCACCCGACGGGGATGAGGGGGTTCTTTTATGGCTTGTTCGTGCCGCACAGTCATGAGGCGGCCGACTCGATCGACGATGCCCTGGAGGCCAGCACCATCGGCATCCGGGCGGTGAAGATCAGCCTGATCTTGTTGGCGATCACCGCGACGTTGCAGATCGTCGTGGTGATCGTTAGCGGGTCGGTGGCGTTGTTGGCCGACACGATCCACAACTTCTCCGACGCGTTGACCGCGGTCCCGTTGTGGGTGGCGTTCGTGTTGTCCCGGCGGGCGGCGACGCGGCGCTACACCTACGGCTACGGACGTGTGGAGGACCTGGCCGGGCTGTTCATCGTCACGATGATTGCGTTGTCGGCGGTGCTGGCCGGGTATGAGTCGATCCGCCGGTTCTTCGAGCCGCAACCGTTGACGAATCTGGGCTGGGTGCTGGCGGCGGGGCTGATCGGGTTCGCCGGCAACGAGCTGCTCGCGGTCTACCGGATCCGGGTGGGCCGCCGGATCCGCTCCGCGGCGCTGGTCGCCGACGGCCTGCATGCCCGCACCGACGGGTTCACCTCGCTGGCCGTGGTGTTGGGTGTGATCGGGGTGTGGGCCGGTTTCCCGCTGGCCGATCCGGTTGTCGGGCTGCTGATCAGCGCCGTGATATTCATGCTGCTGTGGGGCACGGCCCGCGACATCGGCCGGCGCCTGCTGGATGGCGTCGACCCGTCCCTGGTCGACCGCGCGGAACAGGCCGTCCGGTCCGTACCCGGTATCAACGACGTCGATACCGTCCGGATGCGCTGGCTCGGGCACCGGCTCAGTGTGGAAGCCACTGTGACCAGCGATCCGGCGATGCCGGTCGGCCGGTTCCACCAGCTCGAGCACCAGGCCGACGATCTCATCCGGCGCAGCATGCCCGGCGTCGCCGCCGTTCGACTCAACCCGTCCGCCCTCGCACCAGCGCACCAGACCGTCCATCCGTAAGGCGGTGTCGGGGTCCGGGGTTTACACATCTGTCGAACCGGATGATCGGGAAGCAATCCAAACGAGACCTCCCGCTATGACGAGCTCTTCACAACCAAGAGCCTGACGAGATCAAAATCGGTGACACGCGCAAGATCAGTATCGGGCTGGATCGCTCTCCGACCACGAGAATCACCCGGTGTTCCGCTACAAGATCACCGACGAGTCCGCCGGAATTGATCAAGACGACACAGATCTGCAAGGGTCACCGGTGGCTTGGTGCCATTGCACGCCAGCACGATCCCACCCGCGCCGTCCCTCTCACGGACGCCGCGATGCCCGTTAGAGGGTCCGCTTGTGGCAGGCGTTCCAGGAGAGCGGCTATTCCACACTGACGGCCCGTGGTTCTCAAGGTCGGCCACCGGAGCAATCGACGTCGACCCGAATGACCTACTCTCGCGATGGTCGGCTCAGCGGGCATCGCCAAGTAGGGATGCCGATCTGATAGCTCGGACGTCCGCGGCCAGGGGC
>JBKOZG010000216.1:0-9785 GCA_046725775.1 Actinomycetota bacterium
GATCGGGATCGGTGAGGATCCGGATCGGGACGGTCTGCGCGAAACCCCAGTGCGGGTCGCCCGGGCGTACGCCGAAATGTACGGCGGTCTGCGTGCGGATCCGGAGAAGGTCCTGGCCACTGTCTTCGACCTCGGCCACGACGAGCTGGTCCTGGTCAAGGACATCGAAGTCTGGAGCTCCTGCGAACACCACCTCGTGCCATTCACCGGAGTCGCCCACGTCGGCTACATCCCCAACCGAGAGGGGAAGATCACCGGGCTCAGCAAGCTTGCGCGCCTGGTTGATATATACGCCAAGCGCCCGCAGGTGCAGGAGCGACTCACCACCCAGATCGCAGACGCCATCAACCACATCCTGGAGCCGCGCGGAGTGATTGTGGTCGTCGAGTGCGAGCACCTATGCATGACCATGCGCGGCGTACGCAAGCCAGGCTCGAAGACCATCACCAGCGCCGTACGAGGGCAGTTGCGCGACGCTGCTACTCGCGCCGAGGCGATGGGTCTCATCACCAGCTGAATCCGGCCTTAGGTGACGGACTTCTTCTTGGCCGTCCAGGTGTTGCAGCGACCGAAGTCGGCCGAATCCAGACCTCGATTGAGCCAGCGAATCTGGGCCGCGCTGCTGCCATGGTCAGGCTTGCGATCCCTGGGTGGATCCTCATCCCCGGTGTAGGCGAACCAGATCTTGAGCTGGTGGCGGTCGTTGTTGCTGAGCCCCATCGACTCGGCGGTCAAAGACAGGAAGATGCCCGCGAAGCACTGCGCCTGGAGCTCGAGGCGGCGGCTTAGCACATACCGTTGGCTACGGCTCTTTGTCCCGTACGAGCGCTGGGCATACTCACTGAGCATGCCGCTCGCCGCCTGCATGTGGTGGCCGAATTCGTGAGCCACAAGTCCGACGTATCCGAGTCGCGCGAAGGTGTAGGCCTCGGTGCCGTCGTCGCCAGTCGCCGGCCAGTAGATCGTTCGTGTTATCGAGCAGTAGTAGGCCGGGGCGCCCTTCTGGCCGAACCGCCCGCACGGAGTCTTGATGGTATTGCGGTAGACCTTGATCTTCGGCGTGGTCAGTTCGATGCCATGCGCGGCCAGCGGCTCGCCAAAGGCCTTCACCAGGCAGCCCACCAGCCTTCTCCCGTACGGGGCAAGGCTGGCATCGGTGAGCGGCCGCTGCGGTGAGCGGACATTCACCTTGCAAGAGACATGGGTATCGCCGAGATCTATGGCGTAGATGCTGTTCTTTGCCAGCGATCTGTTAAGCCGGGTTCCGGTTTGGCCGGTGCCGGATTCCGGCGTGCTTGCCGGCTCCGATGGCGATGGAACCACTGTCGGGCTCGTGGTCGGACTTCCTGTCGATGCTGCAGTTCGGTGCGCCCGCGGGGGTGGCAGCCCAGGTATCTCACCACCTGTCGTGTGGCAGCCGTTAAGGACAACGACGAGCATTGTCAGCCCAAGAACCATCAGGGCTCTAGCGCGAACGTTGAGCCGATGCCATGACCTCAGCTGGCGGAGAGAGGAAGCCTGGTGGTGCGTTAGGTGCGCAGGCCCGTACGGCGGTGGCGGCACGGGGAGAGCATAAGGTGATCCGGGTGAGTCCGCTGCCTGTCGTCCCTGATCTGCCGCAGCCAGGTCGGACTGTGGTCGTCGGAGTGGTCAACGTCACACCCGACTCCTTCTCCGATGGCGGCGCGTGGTTCGACCCGGCTGCTGCGATCACCCACGGCTTTGATCTGGTAGCCGAAGGCGCCGACATCATCGATATCGGTGGCGAGTCGACTCGGCCAGGTGCGATTCGGCCAGAGGTCTCTGAGGAGTTGCGCCGGGTACTACCCGTGATCCGCGAATTGGTGGCCGCCGGCGTCTGTGTCAGCATCGACACGATGCGTGTCGCGGTCGCCGCACAGGCGATTGCTGCCGGCGCACGTCTGGTAAATGACGTCTCCGGTGGCAAGGCCGATCCGGGAATGCTGGCTCTCGTTGCCGAATCCGGAGTCCCTTTTGTCTGCATGCACTGGCGCGGGCATTCCGAGGACATGCAGAGCAAAGCCTCCTACGCCGACGTGGTGACTGAGGTCATTACTGAGTTGCGCACTCAGCTCGATACGGCCACTCGGCTTGGGGTAGCGCCCGACAAGTTGATCATCGATCCCGGGTTCGGGTTTGCCAAGACCGGCGAGCATAACTGGCAACTGCTGCAGCGCCTCGAGGAGTTTGATGTCCTTGAGCGGCCGATGCTCGCCGGCGTCTCCCGCAAGGCGTTTCTAGGCCGACTGCTCGCCGATCCTGACGGTAACCCGCGGCCTGCCAAGGATCGAGACGACGCCACAACCGCGCTCACCGCGGTGCTTGCGTTGCGCGGGGTTTGGGGGGTCCGCGTGCACTCGGTCCGTTCGAGTCGTGACGCCATTGCCGTGGCGCAGCGGCTGCTATCAGACTGACCATGGATCTTGCCAGGTCGGATAGGGTCGCATGCGTCAGGAGGTGACATGGCGGCACACGCAGTCGTAGACGCCGGGCGTGGGTCCGATGCGTGCGGCCGCGATCGGATCAGCCTGACCGGAATAACCGCCTTCGGCCACCATGGCGTGTTCGACTTCGAGCGCCAACAGGGCCAACCATTCGTTGTCGATGTGAGCTGCACCCTTGATCTCTCCCCAGCAGCCAGCGCTGATGATCTTGAGCAGACGATCGACTATGGTGCTCTGGCACGGGCGGTCGCGGCAGACGTCGAACGGGACCCGCTGAACCTGATCGAAGCCCTTGCCGACAGAATTGCGTTGACGTGCCTGCGTTATGAGGCCGTCCAGCGCGTTGAGGTCACCGTGCACAAGCCGCAAGCGCCAATGCCGGTCGACATTGCCGATGTAGCGGTCACGCTGACAAGGAGTAAACGATGTGAGTAGCCCCAATCCTTATGCAATCGACGCAGACACCTTGAGCGGCATGAAGCCCTTGCAGAAGGTTGTCTATTCAATCGGCTCGAACCTCGGCGATCGCCTCGGCAACGTGCAAGGTGCGGTCGACGCCCTGAGCGACACTCCTGACGTCATCGTGGTGGATGTTTCGTCGGTATACGAGACCACGCCGGTCGGCGGACCCGCCGATAGCCCGCAGTTTCTCAACATCGTGGTGGTCGCTGAAACCACGCTTGAACCATGGACCCTGGTGGAGCGAGCGTTTGCGATCGAGGAGGCGTTCGGGAGGGCCCGTGACGGCGAGCGGTGGGGGCCCCGTACCCTGGACGTCGATTTGATCATGGTTGGGAACGCCATCGTCGATCAGGAAGACCTCAAGCTGCCCCATCCGCTCGCCCACGAACGCGCGTTTGTGCTCGTGCCCTGGTACGAGGTCGATCCGACCGCGGAGATTGCGGGCAAGGGAGCAATTGGCGACTTGCTCAGCAAGGCAGACGCATCCGGTGTGGTCCGGCGAGATGATCTTCTGATCGATCGAGACTGAGGATCTTCGAGCTTGGCTCAGCAATCCTCTGGCGGCTCAGTCAAACTGACACCGCTGCGTGCCCTGGTCGTGGCTGCCGTTCTCGGCGGCCTGGCTGGTTGGCTGTTGGTGGTGACAGCCAACGCTTTTGACGTCATTCCGCCCGAGGTGCCGTGGACTGCGCCGATCGGTTTGATCTTGGTGGCCGCGCTGGTCGGCGCCTTGGCGTACGCGACCCATCAGCGGATCCAGGTACGCCGTGAGCGCATCGAACCGCAGCGAGCCGTTGCCTTCCTAGTACTGGGCAAGGCCTCCGCGCTGGCAGGCGCGCTCGTGGCCGGGGCCTACTTCGGCTTCGCGTTGATGTTCCTCACGCGGCTGGACGCGGCGGCTCCGCGTGATCGTGTGATCCGATCGGCGATAGCTGTGGTCGCCGGGATAGTCCTGTGTGTCATGGGCCTGCTGTTGGAGCGAGCGTGCAAAGTCCCCACTGAGCCTGAGGAAGGTGCAGCTGCAGACGAGGGTGACGACTTGGAGGCCGACACGCGCGACTAAGCATTGAAATCCGCGGCGGTCACTAGACCGAGGCATATGTTGACGGGCGTGACTTCGCCAGCCGGTGCCACTCGCGGGCTCAAGGACTCCCCACTCCAGCGCATTTCGGAAATCATCTTGGTCGTCGGCACGGTGCTGGCTGCCGCAGCCGCCTCCGGCTCCATCTGGGTTGTCCGCCTTGGGGTTGCGGTGGCGATCGCAACCGCGCTCGTGAGTTGTGCTCTCGCCTGGCGTGCACTCAACACTGCCAGACGCACACATGCCCAAGCCATGCTGAAAGCCACTCGTGAGCACGGTGAGGTGCTGACCGTGGAGCGGGCGCGGAACGCAGCGGTGGTCGAGACCTTGAGCCTGCGAATCTCCGATGCCCGCAAGGTGATCGAGAAGCAGTGGGTGAGCATTGCCCAGCAGCGGCAATGGATCTCTGGCTTGGAGGACGATCGGGTTTACCTGAGGGGTGAGGTCGAGTACCGCGACAAGATCATTTCTGGCCTACGCGAGACCGTACGCGAGCGTGAAGCGGAGTTGATCGCCTTGCGTGACGAAACAGAAGCCGAGGTACATCACATGCCACGCCGGGTGTTGGCTGAGCATGAGCCGATCTGCCCCGAGCTGGATAGCACTAATGACATGTCCGCGGAATTGGAATCGACCGTGGTTGACCTCAAGATCATCGAGAAGGTCATGCCCAACTATGAGGCAGACCGCCAGCTCGCGTAGACCTGAAAAGGCGCGCTACTTATCGAGATCACCAACGACGTAGCCGATCGAGGCGAGGGTTCCCTCCAGTGCCTCAGTGCGCACACCAACCAGCACCCGCTCCAGGCTGGAGACGTTGTTGAACGACGGCGTCCGGAGCTTGAGTCGCCATGGAGTCTTCTCGCCGCGCGAAACCAGGAACACGCCGGCGATGCCGAGCGGCGCCTCGATCGCTAAGTACGCCTCGCCCTCCGGCACGCGGATGATCTTGCCCAGCTTCACCGAGACCGGGCCAGGTAGATCCGTGATGCGGTCAATGCAGGCAATCATCAATGACGCACTGATCGCAATCTCTTCAGCGAGAACGGCCAGCCGCGACTGGGCGTCGCCCGAGCGGTGTACTGGAGGAGCAATCAAGCCTGCCAGATCGGGATAGGCCAGATAAGGCCGTTGAAGGCGTAGGTCAAGATCGACTCCGCTCGCCCGGGCTGCCGGGCCGCTTACCCCAAACTGCTGGATCGTCTTGAGGTCTAGCAGGCCAACTCCCCTTGTCAGGCCAACAAACGGCGGAGACTCGATCATGGTCAACACCGCTTCAGCCACCCTTGTCGCCCGTCTAGCGATTTGTCGTTCGGCTTGTAGCCAAGCGTCGTCGGCATCGACCGCTAGCCCGCCGATCCGTGTTGCCATCGGGTGAATGCGGTTGCCAGTCAGTCGCAGGGTCTGGTTACGCAGATCTTCACGCAGTCGGCGGAGTCCGGGACCGCCCGGGATCCGATGCGGCACGTAACTGAGAAAGCTGCAGTGGCTGAGGATGCGGGTGTGCTCGGCGAGCAGAGTACGCAGCCAGATAGCACGATCTGGCACCGCTAGTCCCATCATCTCCTCGCAGACAAGCGCGACAGCGAGTTCGCCGAAGAAGGGAGCGTGCCAGTCGTGCCGGTCTGCCAACATCAGGATCTGTCGGTAATCGCGGACCTCGAAGAGCTTCTCTGCGCCGCGATGCATAGCGCCGACCACGACTCTGGCAGTGGTGATCACGTCGTTGTCGGTCCAGAGCCTGAGCTCGATGAGTCCTGCCTGACTGGGGTGTTCCGGACCAATGTCGAGCAGGATCGTTCCGGTTGGCAGCTTGGCTGGCTGAGTGGAAGGCATCACGCCAGGGGCAAGTGATCCGAGCAGCACCCGGAGCGGTTCGTGGGGCATCTAGGGCGGCCCTTTGACGTACGTCTTCGCGACTGTGATAGCCAACGCACGGGTACGAGCCTTCTCGGGCGCGCGCTTTCGCGGCTGTGATGAAGAATGCAGCCACCCCGAGCGCGATCGATTGAGCCTTCCGCGCGATCGGAGCGAGCAATTCAAAGGCAGCGAGCAATTCAACACTGCAGCAGCCACCAATGTGAACCCCATACATATTGGGAGCTGAGAGCAGAGTGCTGGCTTCGCCGACCAAGATCAATGAGCGGATCGGGATGGCTCTCGGCCTGCAGCAGCTCAGGTACGACCTCGCCCTGCAGACCGCAGAAGGCGGTGGTCGCCCCCAGCTGCTCACCTGCGGCACGTACCGCGTCGATCGCGACGTGCGCGGTCAGATTCACACTTGACCCGGGTGTCGGCTCGAGCGCCCGACCGTCGCGGTAAGCGGCGAGCGTCCCGGTCACGGGGCGCCGGCCAGCAGTATGGCCGTAGTCGATCATGACGGCATACCCGCCCCGCTTCTTGATCAACTTGACAAGCTCGATCCATGCGCGGTCCCTGGTGAGACCGATCTCGGCCCGGTCACCGCCTGGCCACCACCGGTCGGCCCAGGCAAGCTGCTCACTGTCCAATCTCGGCCCAGCCTGCTCGTTTCCATCATCGTTGATGATCAACTCCCGCCAGCCGTCGGCATGTCGCGCGACTACAGGACACGGCAAGTCATCCAGCCATTCGCAGCAGATGATCATGACCGGCTCGGTCTGGGTCAGGGCGGCGCTGGCTTCGCCAGTGGTCCAGCAGCCATATCGCACGTCCCATAGGTCTTGGGCCCACCCGACCTGCCCGGCCAAGCCTTTCGGCCGGCTTCGAAGATCGATTCCCAGCAGTTGCAAGTCAGGTCGGATGACCGAGAGGTCTTCCAGCAGACGCCCATTGCCGGCACCGACGTCCACCACGTGGGTGATCTCATCGTGGCGGTCGACCAGGGCAGCGAGCATCTCGGCGATGATCGGGCCGCTTGTTGCTGCGGTACGGAAATGAACGTCGGGGCTGTGAATGCGCCAGAATCCGTCCGCACCGTACGCCGATTCGACCCAGGCGTCGAACCAGGTACGCGACCCCCGTGCAGGGGGCTCGGGGGGGCCCGTTCCCCCGGTCGACGAATGCGGGAGCATGGCCCTATGGTGCCTGATGCTGCGTCGCTGGCGTCCGGCCCCTTCCAAGCAAAATCACTACCTTCCTTCCCCGCACTACCCCCATTGCCCTCCCTGCCGCACCGGCTCGCCGCGGAACCGCCGGGATGGGTACGCGAAGTGGATGTCGTCGTAATCGGATCGGGCATCGCAGGTCTCACGGCCGCTCTGGAGTGCCGGGATCTCGGAACGATCATGGTCGTCACCAAGGATGAGGTCGCAGCCGGCTCGACGCACTGGGCCCAGGGTGGAATTGCCTGGGTGCAGGGTGAAGGCGACACCATAGAACAACATATCGACGACACCTTGGTGGCTGGTGCTGGGCTCTGCATCGAAACGGCAGTACGGGTGCTGGTCACCGAGGGGCCCGACGAGGTTGCCAAACTTATCCACCGAGGCGCTGAGTTTGATCGCGATCTCGCCGGCAAGCTGGAACTGACTCGTGAGGGCGGCCACAAGCGGAGCCGGATCGCACACGCCGGAGGCGACGCCACCGGCGCCGAGATCGAGCGGGCACTCATCGCCGCGGTCACCGCCGACCGCGCGATCGAGATCGTCGAGCATGCATTGGTTCTCGACCTCATTCCGGCCGAGGTTGGCCCCGACAAGAGGCCGGCAGTTGCCGGCGTGACGCTGCATGTACTCGGAGAGGGCACTCGGGGAGGCGTCGGTGCGGTGCGCGCCAGGGCGGTCGTGCTGGCCACTGGTGGCATAGGTCAGATCTATGCCGTGACGACGAATCCGCCGGTCTCCACCGGAGACGGGGTCGCTGCCGCCCTCCGCGCGGGAGCCCGGTTGCGGGACATCGAATTCATCCAGTTCCACCCCACCGTGCTCTACCTGGGCGCGGGAGCCCGCGGCCAACTGCCACTCGTCAGCGAGGCAGTACGCGGAGAAGGCGGCCAGCTGGTCAACTCCCGCGGCGAACGCTTCATGGTCGGCAAGCATGAGCTTGCTGAACTCGCGCCTCGAGACGTTGTCGCCAAACAGATCATGACAGAGATGGCGGCGGCCGGTGTTGATCATGTCTACGTTGACGGTCGGATGCTCGGTGAGGAGACCTGGCGGGTGAGGTTTCCCACTATCTGGCACAGTTGCCGCCGCGCTGGTATCAACCCGGCCACCGACCTGATCCCGGTGGCGCCGGCGTGCCACTACTTCTGTGGAGGCGTGGCGACCGACATCAATGGCGCAACGAACCTGCTGGGCCTCTATGCCTGCGGCGAGGTGGCCTCGTCCGGCGTGCATGGCGCCAATCGGCTGGCCTCGAACTCGCTGCTCGAAGGGCTGGTCTTCGCTCGTCGGATTGCGGTGGAGCTGCAGGATCAGCAGCCACCGCGCCGACCTCCGGCGCTGGATCGTCGGCAACCAGGACTCATCGATCGATCAGTGGTACCTGCATTGCAGCAGACCATGAGCCGTCACGCCGGAGGCCTGCGGAACGCCGCTGGACTTGATACCTGCGCTCACGAGTGAGCCAAGCTGGCACGTCAAGCGGACGCGCAGCCTGGTCTGGAGTCCTGGGAGGCGACGAATCTGATGACGGTGGCGGCAGCCGTAATGGCCTCTGCCCGCCTCCGCGAGGAATCACGGGGAGCTCATTGGCGCGATGACTTCGAGGGCCGTCGCGAGGCTTGGCGGGGCCACCTCCTCGTCGAACATGATGATCAGCAAGGCCTGCGGCATCACTTTGTGCCAGCTTTGCCAGTGAACTCGGATAGGCATCCGGAACTTTGATGATTTGCACAAAGCTGGCCGAGATTGAGGGCCTCGTGACAGCTGCGGGCCTCGACATGAATGCGGTGTCGTTGATCATCTCCGAGGCACTTGAGGAGGATCTTGGCGGCCGTGGTGTGCTGCCGACCGGTGCCGGCGCAGGACTCGACCTCACCTCTTATGCGACTAGTCCGGCTGCCCAGCCCGCACACGGTGAGTTCGTGGTACGCGAGCCGGGCACGGTCGCTGGGCTGCCAGTGGCCGCGTACGCAGTGGCAACAGTCTGCGCGCCAGCCGGCAACTTCGAACTCACCCTGCGTGCAACCGACGGTGACCGTGTGGCGCGCGGCGATGTGCTGATCTCGATCACGGGCAATGCTCGGGCGCTACTAACGGTTGAACGGGTTGCCTTGAATTTGATCACAATGATGTCCGGTGTGGCCACGGCCACTCGCGCCTGGGTCGACGCACTCGCCGGAACAAATACCAAGGTCCGGGACTCGCGTAAGACTCTTCCGGGCTTGAGAATGCTGCAAAAGTACGCGGTCCGTGTTGCCGGTGGTATCAATCACCGGATGTCATTGGCTGATGCGGCGCTGATCAAGGACAACCATGTGATCGCAGCCGGGGGAGTGGTACAGGCATATCGCGCGGTCCGGCAGTCTTTTCCCGATGTTCCGGTCGAAGTGGAGGTGACCTCCGCTGAGCAGGCGCGTCAGGTCGTAGCCGCAGGTGCTACCGAGCTCCTTCTGGACAATATGAGCACTGATGTGATGGCCGCTATCGTCGCGGAGTTAGCGGATCTGGCAACTTTCGAGGCTAGCGGCGGCTTGACATTACTCACCGCAACCGAAGTTGCGCAGACTGGAGTCAATTTCGTTGCAGTAGGAGCGATCACCCATTCCGCTCCTGCCTTGGATATTGCTCTCGATTTTTCTTCAGGAACCTGAAGAATGCGAGTAATCTCGCTCGTGTCAGGTACTTCTCACT
>JBKOZG010000467.1:0-1319 GCA_046725775.1 Actinomycetota bacterium
GGGTGTACCTGGAGAGCGGTGAAGAGATCTTCGTTGGCAGCCTGAATGGCGGGCCGGTCGGTACGTTCTCTACAACATACAAGTTCGAGTCCAAGTGGGATCCGGACGTGTCTACCGGCTCGGAGGTCCATGGACGTTGTCAGCACCCAATCATTGGGGGCACCGGCGGCTTTGAGGGTGTCAGCGGCCGAGTCGACATCAAGGACGACGTCACAACCGGAGAGTTCTTCTACCGGGGCCACATCAAGCTCTAGGACGGGGTAGTACCCGTACTCATAGATGAGTCGCCTGAAGCTGCCCTGCTTAACGGCGTACTATTCGCGACACGTTCCTCGGGGTCAGGCGACCCCCTCTGACGTGGCGTGCGGCCCCACGGCAAGCAGTTCACGACTATCCGACCTGGCTACAACGTGGAGCAGGTTGACGCCTCCTTGATAAGGCCGAACCGAGGCTGGCTGCGATGCGGGCGACCGACAAGGGGGCGACATTATTGACGGCGCCCCATACGGTCTAGCGCGCTGTCATGCAGTCGGGCCGTGAGTTCGTCTGTTGATGCAGTGAATCGTGCTGCTGCCGAGGGCAGGATCCCGGCTGTCCAGGCCTGGTTCGATGTGGAGTTCCGCGTCCTCGGGAACGATGGATCGAAGCTGCTCTGCAAATGCGTCACGGTTACCGTGAAATCACTGAGAAAGGCAAGCACAGCCTGTTCAAGACACAACTACTCAAGTGGGTCGGCGAACCGGAACCGGCTCCAAATACGGCGCGGTATACCGTGACGGATCGGCTTCAGTTGATCCCTTTACACGCCCTAATGACTCGGATGAAGTCTGATCCGTCGGCGGTCTGGACTACCTGCCATTCGAAGGCTTCGGGAGTGACGTTGTGGCGCTCAATGTCGAGCATTGTCGTCGCTGGCGGTCACGGTGGCGACCTTGCGGGTCCATAACTGCCCACGTGAACACTTGGCCACGCTGGTCGACGGGAAACCGAGAGCGGGCGCTGCGCGGAGAGCGAAGCGGCCCGACCAGCTGCGTCGGCTTGCAGAGAAAATGGTCGCTCTCGCTGCTTGCAAGGCCCAGCACCCTCAGGGATATCAGACGCAAGTGGTGGTCGACGATTTCAGTACGGGAGAGGCGACGCCCTTCTTGCCGGTTCGGGCCGTTCGCTGGGAGCTGGCTCCCGCGAGCGGGCTGCAGCATGTCCTGGAGACCGAAGCAGTGCAAGACGAGACGATCTCGTTCTGGGGGCCGGCGCCGCGGATCCCGACAGATCGATCGGCGTGAGCGTCCACGGTGCGCCGAACCTCCGGTTTCCAGGCC
>JBKOZG010000174.1:0-9832 GCA_046725775.1 Actinomycetota bacterium
GAGAGGAGACCCTCGGTCGCGCGCAACCCGATGCCGTCGTGGCTGGCGAGAAAGTTAAACCAGGTCGCGGTCGGGCTCACCGTGCCGATGCCGGAAGCCCACGCGCTCAGCTCGGTCGTGCGGCCCGACACGAAAGCGTGCAGGACAAGGGGTGGCAGCGCGAACTGATAGACCAGGTTGGCCTCGTCTTGGCCGTCGCCGAAGTAGGCGACGTTCTCGGCGTGCGGCACGTTGGTCTCGGTGAGCAACTGGGTTTCGGGCGCGACGTACTCGAGGACCGCTCGCCAAAGCTTGATGATCGCGTGGGTCTGCGGCAGGTGGAGGCATGTGGTGCCTGACTCTTTCCAGAGGAACCCGATGGCGTCGAGTCGCACGGCGGACGCGCCATGCTCGACGTATCCGAGCAACACGTCGGTCAGCTCGACCAGCGCACGCGGGGTAGCCACGTTGACGTCCACCTGATCGTGACCGAACGTCGTCCACACCGACACGCTGGTCCCGTCCGGCCGGCCGTACTCATGGAACAGCGGGGTTGTCCGTGGACGTATCACTCGGGACACGTCGAACTCCGGGTCGCGCTCGAGGAAGAAGCCGTCGTACGCGGGGTCGCCAGCGAGCCAGCCGACGAACCAGGGGCTGCTGCTCGAGACGTGGTTGGCGACGAAGTCGAACATAACCGCGTAGTCCGCCGCTAGCGCGGCGATGTCGTCCCAAGTGCCCAGGGCCGGGTTCACCTTCCGGTAGTCGACGACCGCGAAGCCGTCGTCCGAAGTCCACGGAAACATCGGGAGCAGGTGCACGTCGCTGACCACGTCGCCCACGTGCCTCTTGAGCACTTCACGGAGCGTGTGCAGCGCAGTTTCGCCGGGACGGCGGATCGCGTCGCCGTAAGTGATCAGATACGTGGTGGACTGCGTCGGCCGGCGCGACCTGCGGCCCCGCAGCCGGTAGGCGTAGTCGTCGGCCAGGGCGAGGATGCGGCGACACATCTCATCGGAGCGGTCGGGGTAGATGCTTGCGAGCAACGGTGCGACAGTCGCCCGAAGATCCCCGATGTCGCTGGAGATCCGTCGATGAGTGGGCCGCATGAGTGAGCTCGATGCCAGTTGCCTCAGGTGCTGCACCGAGACGGGCAGCACCTCGTCGACCTCGCCGGACAGTCGACACTCGAAAGCGAGCTCCTGCCGGTAACCGATGGCATCAATGGCGTAGAGCAGCGCCGACCAATCGAGGTGACCTGCGCCGGGCTCCAATCGGTTGCTGTCGCTCAGCTGTATATGCCTGATCCACCGGGCGGCATCGTTGAGCGCCTTGACCAAGTCGGCTTCCTCAATGTTCATGTGATACGTGTCGGCGGCAATCCCGAACGAGGGCAACCCGACCTGCTCGCAGAGATCGACTGCCTGCCCAACCGTGTTGATCATGTGATTCTCGTAACGGTTCAGCGGCTCGATTGCGATCGTCACACCAAGACGCTGCGCATGCTCGGCGAGCTGGCCGAATCCATCGAGGAGGACCGCCCAGTCGTCCTCGACCGAACGCGGTGAGATGAACGGTGGCAGTCGGGTGGAGAACATCCCGTAGGAAGCTGGTGACATGGCGAGGCGTCCGCCGATGTCGGCCATCACACTCAGCTGTGACTTCATTTGCTTGATTGCGTCCAAGCGGCGATCTGGGTCGAAGTCTCCGACGAAGTGGAGCATCTCCACACAGACTGTCGGCATCGGGACTCCGGCACTGGCGGCCGCGCGAAGCTCAGGGAGACGAGCCGCGAAGCGACCTTCGCCGGCGCCACGAAGCTCGATCGCATCAAAGCCCAACGCCTGGGCGTGCTCCCATTTCTGGGCCATCGTGTCGCCACGCAAATACTGTTCCTGAACCGCCAGTTTGATCGTGTGGCGCATCAACTGTCGGCCTCAAAGTTCAAGATCACCTGAAGCAGATCGGCAGGCGGCGCTTCGAGCAGCTGGTACGCGCGGGCGGCCTCGCGGGCCGGGATCACATGAGTGACCAGTGGCGCCGGATCGAGCCGACGCTCAGCGCATAGCTGCATGACTGTCTCGTGGAGGCGTTGTCGAGTCCACCGACCCTTCAGCTCCGGCGGCACATCGCCGATCTGCGAGCAGCGGATCGTGACCCAGTTGTGGTGAAACTCCTCACCGAGCACGAGAGCCGTTGCCGGGCCCTGGTAGAACCCGGCGGCGATCACCGTTCCGCCCGGTCCAGCGAGACGCGTGGCCTGGTGCAAAGCCGCGTAGGAGCCGCTCAGCTCGATCACCCTGTCGACACCCGAGGGAAATCGCTGAGCCACAGCAAGCGCAAGGTCGCCATCGCGCGGATTGAGCGATTGTGCGCCGAAGCGCGCAGCCAGTGCAAGCCGGTCGGGCATCGCATCGATGGCAATCACTCGGCAGCCCATCGAGTTCAGCAATTGGGTGGCGAGCAGGCCGATCACACCTTGGCCGAAAACCGCGACGATCTCCCCGACGCGTGCACCGGAGTCAAGAACGGCGTTGAGTGCCACAGCTCCGACTCTGTCGAACGTCCCGACGATGGGATCAACACTGTCTGGCATGAGGTGCCCACGTAGCACCGCCTCGGCGAGGACTGCGTGGGACCGGTGACCCCAAATCCCCCATACGACATCACCACCAGCGACGCTGGTTACGCCGCGACCGGTCTCCTCGACAACCCCGACCTCGGAATAACCCCACACGTCAACGGGATACTGATGCGTCGGCGTGCCAGCGATGAAAAGGCGGCGCGCCACGTCCCACTGTTTGTCGAGGTACGCGGTGGTGCCGCGATACATCGTCATCTCCGTACCCGCCGAAATGCCGGAGTAGAGGGTGCGGACCAGGACGTCGCCGTCCAGGGCCGTTGGACGCGGGTAGCTGCGGATACCGACTTGGCGTGGCTCGGTCAACTCGACCAGAAAGGACACAGGTCTCCTGAGGCTTCTGCGGGTACCAGGCCAAACTATCCCCCCGGAACGGCTCGTCCAGACGAGCGATTCATACGGAGACCGTCTTAGCCCCGTCAGGAACCTCCCCGAACCGGATCGGAGCGGACGCCCGAGGCTGGCCGGTACATAGATCGCGTGGCGACAGCGATACACCGAAGTCCATCTGAGACCCTCCATGTCCTTCGGGTACGGCGTCGGATGCATTTGCGCCGGGACTCCACGCGGTTGGGCAGCTGGTCGAGGGATCGGTGTCTCGGTCATCTGGTCGCCGAGCTCGAGGGCGTGGACGCGGTCCGTGTCAACTGGACCAGGCGTTGGTCAAGGAGCCGTACGGCGCTCCCAGGAATACCACATCGACATTCCCTGGTGGGGCTTCTTTTCACGCCCGCGTGCACCATCTGGGTGGCTATTTCGTCGCCACAGCACCCCCGGCGCCGGCGCGAACATGACGCCGGGTCGACGGCGGGACTCATGCATCGGCATGAACATCACCGAGTACGCATCGAAGGCGTTTCTGCGCGCCATCCTCGGCCACCGGCCCAACTGGCACTTCGACACCGATCTCATGAAAGTGGCTGCACCGCCTCCCGGAACGTCGTGTGACGCGGCGGCGCAACGGACATCGCGGTCTCCGGTGAGGTCGCTCGAGTAGGTTCGCCAGTCCTTGGCGGCTTCGCGGACGTCATCGAGCGCGGCGGCGGCGACATATCGGACGAGACGCGCACGGAATCGACCGCAGACGTAGTCCTTCGGGCGGCCATCAAGGCTCGGCCCTCGTCCAGCACCCGCCCCCGTGTTGACGGCCGGCGCCCATGAGGCCCGGCCGGGTAGCCCTGTGGTGGCGGAGGGACGACCGAGGGCAGACCCAATCACGGCCATCGACAGCTTCAGCCGAGCGGCGAGCACTTCGAACGAGTCCGCCTTCGGCTCCAGCGTGTTGACCAGTAATGGGCTACGCCAGAGGGTTGGTTCGTGACCTCCCCGCTGCGGCAGCGAGCTCTGGATATTCTGCAAGCGCACTGGCGGCCAGACGTCGGATACTGTGTCCCGAACCCCGCCACGTATCCACACCAGTGGCTGTGGGACTCCGCCTTCCACTCGGTAGCCTGGGCGCGCCTGGGTGACCACCGCGGTGTCGCGGAGCTCAGTTCACTGGTGGGTGGTCAGCTGGACTGCGGGATGGTGCCCCACATGCGCTACGGCCCGACCCCGCCGTCCGCCTGGTTGGGGCCACTGGTGTCGGCGTCGTCGATCACCCAGCCGCCGATGTTCGGGCACGCGATCGCCGAACTGTTGCGGTCCGGTTTCGAGGTTCCCGGCGATGATGTAATCCGAGCCACCCGGGCCCTGCGATGGCTGCTCGACACTCGGCGGGACGCCAGTGGTCTGATCTTCATCGTGCATCCCTGGGAGGCCGGCAACGACCACGCGCCACGATGGGACGGGTGGGGCGTGCCCGGCACAACTCCGGACACCTACGACCAGGGGGCCCGCTCGCAGTGGAACAAGGATCTGATGCGGGACGTGATCATCGGAGGTGACGGAGCAGCGACCGGCTCCCATCGGTTCGTGGTCTGCCCGGCCGCGTTCAACGCCTACGTTGCGTTCAACGCTCGGGAGCTGGGCACAGTAGCTTCCGACCGGGCCCTCCTGCTGGATGCCGATGAGCTGGGCGGGCTTATCGATGAGCTGCTCTGGGATGAGGAGACAAACCTGTGGGCGGATCGTCCAGTGGTTGGCGGGGATGGCCGCACCCATACCATCCCGATCTCCGACGGAGCCATGCCGCTGCTGGTGTCGCACCATCAGGAGCATGCGCAAAGGGCGCTGGAGACGCTCAGCGATCCGCTCATCTTCGGCGGCACGCCGTTCGGGCCGACCAACGTTGCCCAGAACCAGAACAGCTATGACCCTTCGGCCTACTGGCGTGGGGCGGCATGGCCCAATATGAGCTATCTCCTCTGGCTCGGGGCTCGACGCTGGGACAGCACCCAGATCGCAGACCAGATCGCCCGGAACACGATCGCTGGCGCAGAGGCCTCCGGTTGGGCCGAATACTGGAACCCGCATACCGGCGAAGGCCTGGGTGCCGCCCCCCAATCGTGGACGGCTCTGGCGGCCACCATGGATCGGGACATCCGATAGCCGCCGACATCGCGCCCAACTAGTGCCGGAGAAGTAGGAGCCCACCTGATACCCAACGACCCGATCCCGGTGCTCGAGATCGGCGGCACCCACGTGACAGCGGTGCTGGTGACCTCCAACCCGTGGGACCTGGTCCACGAATCGCTCAGCACCGCCCGATTGAATGCCGACGGCACCTCGGCGGAGGTGCTGGACGAACTCGCCGCGGCAGCCAACGGCCTGCAGGTGAGACGCCGATCGGACTGGGTCGTCGCTGTTCCCGGTCCCTTCGACTACGGGCGCGGGGTTGGGCTCTTCCGCGATGTGGGCAAGTTCGACAACCTGTACGGGGTCGATGTGCGACGCGGCCTGATGATGCGCATCAGGCCGGGTCCCTCAGCTGTCCGGTTTCTGAACGACGCCGACGCATTCGGGGTCGGTGAGTACGCGGCCGGAGCGGCTCGGGGTCATGACCGGGCAGTGTGCATCACCTTGGGCACCGGCGTCGGTTCGGCGTTCCTGGACCGGGGACGGCCGGTGAATTCGGGACCGACTGTTCCGCCGGACGGGAGCATCCATCTCCTCGTCCACGAAGGGCAGCCCTTGGAGGAGACGGTTTCCCGGCGGGCGATCAGGGCTGCGTACGCCGCGGCGGCTGGCGGATCGCCCGACAACGTGGCTCCCGACGTGGATGCCATCGCCGAACGATCCCGGCACGGAGACGATCTGGCGAGGGCTGTCCTGGCGCACGCCTTCGCAGGCCTCGGAGCTGCCTTGGCCCCGCTCCTGGTGCGGTTCGAGGCCAGCATCGTGGTCATCGGCGGCTCGATGGCCGGCTCGTGGGACATCGTCGAGCCAGCGGTCAGGCTTGGTCTGTCCGAGACCGCGTTGGATCTTGGTCACGTGGAGGTCCGCCCGGCCGAGCGCAACCAGGTTGCGGCCCTCCTGGGTGCAGCCTTCTGGTCGGTCAACCAGCAGGACTGAGCTCCCGGACCGCTCGGACGACTGCCTGCGCGAGATGCGAATGCCCTGCATCGTGGGTGCACGCCGTCATCCGAGACCATCGTGTCCACCTCCCACCCCTCGATCGCCACGACTTGCGTGGATGGATGTCGTGACGCGGCCTGTCTCAAGGTTGCGTTGTAGACGTCGATGACGGCATCCGATGCCCGGTGGAATGGTTCGTAGGCTGAGTGGTCGCCGATGTAGGGCTGCTCGAGAGCCAGCACAAGCGCGGCTGGGCTGGCCTGACGGAACGCTCGGAACAACAGTGCCAGGGCATCGCCGTACGCCTCGCTCGCGGCGGGAGAGTGCCCGTTGAGCCGGGCATCGTTCAAGCCGGTCATGACCACGAAGAGGCTGGCAGGAGGGGGAGGGCTCGACGCCACGAGCCTCGCCGTCTCGGTGCTCAGCCTGCCACTTTCCGCGCGATTATCGTGCCGCAGGTGGAGGACCCGCGCCGTGAGTGGAGAGAAACCGGGGTCGCGTCGGCTCGACCCGGTGCCGAACACCCACGAGTGGCCATAGGCGCAGAGGGAAACCCTGAATGATGCTGGGGTCCTCTTACAGGTTCCGATCCACGGGTTCGTGCTCCGTACCGCGCACGAGCGCCTTGATCGTGGCCAGCTGCTGGCCGATGCCATCGCCGTGAGGGCGGATGCGGTAGCGGCCCACTTGAGCGGGAACGATGAATGTCTCGGCATAGTGCACGACGAAAGGCGCGAAGCTGCCAGTTGGGCTCTCCAGCACGGCCTCGGCGCCTTCGACCAGGTTGAGCACGTTGACGGTCCCCATGGTGTCGTGCTCAACCACATCGGTGAACCAATGCCGGCGTACGTCGATGAACTCCAGCGAGTGCAGACCGGTACGTTCCTCCACCCAGCCCGGGCCAGAGCTGAGCGGCTCAACCTGACCCACCAGGTTGTCCCGGGTCCAGGCCGTGTCGCGGTCCCACTGGATGTTGCGTCGGGCGTGCTCGAGGTGGATCGGGCGTGGCACCCCGTCCAGCCCGACGCGATCCCAGTCCCACATCTTGAAGGTGAAGATGTAGGGAGTAGCCGAGATTTCCAGGACCATCGAGTCGGCACCGGAGCAGTGCACCGTCCCGGCTGGGATGGAGAAGTGGTCGTGCTTCTTGGCTGGGAAGGCGTTGATGAACTCCGCTGCGGGAAAGCTCAGCTCGCCACGGGAAGCCGACCTCAGCAAGGTCAACATGGCGTCCGAATCGATGCCGGACTTCAGACCCAAGAAGACGACGGCGTCGTCCGAGGCATCCAGCAGGTAGTAGCTCTCGTCCTGGGTGTAGTGCATACCGAAGGTATCGTGAATGTAGTCGGTCAGGGGATGGACCTGGAGCGACAGGTTGCCGCCCTCCATCGTGTCGAGGAAGTCGAACCTGATCGGGAACTCGGCTCCGAACCGTGCGAACGTCAGCTCGCCGAGCAGCTCTCGCGGATGGGTGAACACCACGTCGATGGACGGCAGCTCGACGAGGTCGCCGGCGACATCGAGGAGCAGACTGTTCTCCTCGGGAACACAATCGAAGCACCAGGCATAGTTCTCGACCTCATCGTCCAGCCCGCATACCTGTTTCATCCACTGGCCGCCCCAGACGCCAGGGTCGAAGAAGGGGACGACGCGGAAAGGGGAGCTGACCGCAGCCGCCATGCCGGCCCGGAACGTGTCGGCGGTGATCAACCTCCCGTCGGCGACAGAGCTGTTCGTGTCGAGCACGAAGTCCATCGGGCCGAACAGCTCGCGCTTGTGCCGGTCGGCCACACGCCACTCCACGAAGAAGCCTCGTTTGAACTTTCGGAGGTTGTCCTCGCCGCCGTTGTCGCACCGCCAGTTCGGCGCCCCACGCCGCTGGCGCTGCTGGATCTCCCAGCGGGCGAGGTCGGCGAGAACGAGCGTCGAGCGACGGATCGGCACCAGGGCAGCTCCCCACCCGATCAGCACCGCCGGGGTGTTCGAGTCGAGGACGCGGTCGGCGATGCTGGCCAGCCGATCCACGTCGTAGAACTCACGAAGGTCGTGGTGGCTGATCACGCCGAACACGCGGTCGTGGGTCAGGTTCGATGCGATCAACCGGTCGATCTCACGGATCGGCTTCGCCGCGGCGTCCTCCACATTGATCACGGCGTAGTGCGGCAGGGCAGCGCGGATCTCTGCTGCCAGCTCGGCCAGATCCACTCCCGGGTAGGTGTCGACGGCGACCAGGGGCGCTCGTTTGCCGCCGTCGCTGGCGTGCCGGTCCACCTGCTGCCAGCCCTCGGGACCCTTCCATACCCGGTGCGGGCCCGGAACCACCACCGACGGTTGCTTGTCGTAGCGACTCGTTCCCCTGACCGTCATGTGAACAGCCCCACGCCGCCTCCCCTCAGCCCTTTTCGGCTCCGGCGGTCAGGCCCTCGGTCAGCAGGCGCTCGGTCGCGAAGAACATGATGATGATCGGCAGGGTGATGATCACCGAACCGGCCATCAAGACCGTGGTGGGGATCTCGATGCTGCCGGCCAGCTGGGACAACCCCAGCGAGACCGTCCACCGGTCGCGATGCTCGACCAGGAAAAGCAAGGCAAACAGAAACTCGTTCCACGCGATCATGAACACGAAGAGCGCGTTGGACATGATCGCTGGCATCGCCAGCGGCAGGCTGATCCGTCGCATGATGCCGAGCCTGGTGCATCCGTCGATGGCCGCCGCCTCCTCAAGGCTCACCGGGATGGTGTCGAAGTAGTTGCGGAGCATGTAGATCGAGACCGCGACGATCTGGGACACGTAGACGATGATCAGGCCGACCAAGGTCCCGCGCAGGCCGATCCGAGTGAAGAAGACGAACAACGGTACGGCGAGCAGGATGCTCGGGAACAGGTAGACGGTCAGGAACAAGCCGCTGATCTGGCGCCGGCCGAAGAACTCCAGCCGGCTCACTGCGTAGGCACCCGGCAAGGCTACGAGCAAGGTGAGTGCCACGGTGCTGAGGGCGATGATGGCGCTGTTGCGCATGAACACCAAGAAGCCCTGTCCGCCGGCCTCGGGGGAGGCGAGCACAGCGCGATAGCTGTCGAGCGCCCATTCGGTGGGAGGCACGAATATCGCCCCTGGGTCTTGCAGGACCGCGTCGAGGGGCCGTATGGAGAGCAGCACCGTGTAGTAGAAGGGAAAGATCGTCGCCAGGAGGAGCAAGACGATGATCACCCAGCGCAGCACACCGAAGGTGCGACGTTCCACTGAGTCCCGGGTCAACCGCGAGCCCGTCGTCGTGGGAGGAGGCTTAGTGGATCGCCGATCCTGCTGCAGCGTCGTCGACATCAGGCCGCCTCCTCCTGGGTCTTGAATCGGCGCAGATACAAGAGGATTAGGATGGCCAGGATCCACGCCAGCACGAGCGCTTGCGCGGAAGCGACACCGATGTCACCTCGAGCCGTCAGAGCGTTGAACACCCGGACACTCACGACCTCGGTGCCGGCGCCGCCGCCGGTGAGCAGGTATATGTCGTCGAAGCTGTTGAAAGTCCAGATGAAGCGCAGCACGGAAAGCACGGCGATCGTCGGCAGCAGCTGCGGTAGCACCACGTAGGCGAAACGCTGCGTCGTGGTGGCACCATCGACGTGGGCCGCCTCCTCCAGCGTTCCCGGCACGGCCTGCAGCCGCGCGGTCAAGAACAAGAAGGCGAACGGGAACGACCGCCACGCCTCGAACGCGATCACCGTGAGTAGGGCCGTCGGGACGGTGATCTGCAG
>JBKOZG010000045.1:0-14058 GCA_046725775.1 Actinomycetota bacterium
GACCCTGACCGAAGTTCGCGCTCCAACGATGAGAAGTCGGTATCGAAGGATCGGTACTTAAGTTCGCGGGCAACCTTCGTCTGCTTTGCTTTTGCACGGCCGCGCCCCATATCGGGTCGACCCCCTCGCACGTTGTCTGCCGGCGGCGTGGCCGCGGCTCAGAATGGTTAATGTCGTGAGGGTTAGGCTACCTAATGGTCCCAAGGGTGCAAAGCGATGGGACCAGTGTCGGAGGGCCTGGCGGGTGTGGTGCTGGCCACGCTCCCGTCATCTCCCGAGTAATGCCCAAACAAGCTGACGCGTGGGCCGCCGCGTGAGCTGGCCGGCACAACTGACCCGCAAACCCAGCACCGCAGTCCTCGTCCCGCGAGCAGCCGAAGGGCCTCGTCGACCGAATCTGATGACACCACCGCCACCATGCCAACGCCCATGTTGAAGGTCGCTTCCAGATCGGACTGAGAGATCTCGCCGAGTCGCTCGATGAATCTGAAAATGCGTGCAGGATGCCACGTTGCGCGGTCGATGTTGACTTGGCATGAGTCCGGAATCACCCGAGCCAGATTGCTCGCGAGCCCGCCACCGGTGACATGGCTCATCGCATGCACGTCGACTCCCCCGATCAGCGCGAGGCAGTCGCGGGCGTAGATGCGGGTCGGCGTCAGCAGTTCGTCGCCGAGGGTCTGCCCGAATTCAGGAACGTAGCGGTCCAACGCCCAGCTCGACTGCTGGCCGAGTACGTGCCTGACGAGTGAATAGCCGTTGGAATGTAGCCCGGAAGACTCCATGGCCAGCACCACGTCGCCAGATCTGACCCGATCGTCGCCAAGGATCTGATCTCTGTCCACGACTCCAGTTGCAGCACCGGCTAGGTCGTACTCATGCGGTCCCAGCAGTCCAGGATGCTCTGCGGTTTCGCCGCCCAGGAGCGCGCAGCCGGCCACAGTGCACGCCATGGCTATCCCCTGGACGATTGCCGCGATGCGCTCCGGATCCACCTTGCCACAGGCGATGTAGTCGGTCATGAACAGCGGTTCGGCTCCGCACACTACGAGGTCGTCGACCACCATGCCGACCAGGTCGAAGCCAATGGTGTCGTGGCGGTCCATGGCCTGGGCGATGGCAACCTTGGTGCCCACGCCGTCGGTCGAGGTGACAAGAACCGGATGATTGCGTTGCGCTAGCGCGCTGGCGTCAAACAGTCCTGCGAAGCCGCCAAGGCCACCCATGACCTCCGGACGCCGAGCCTTGGCGACCCATTCCTTCATCAACTCGACAGCCCGATCGCCTGCGCCGATGTCGACCCCAGCCGCCGCGTACGCCGACCTGTCAGAACCCAGTTGAGCCATCGGTCAACTGGGTTCAGACAAGTCGGTGGCGTTAGGGCCGGCTGAGGGCATCTGCAGCACCGACTCCAGAAGCCACAGGCTCCAGGTCGGCTGGGTCCTCAAGGATTGACTTACCCAGTCGCTCGCTCAGCGGCAACTCGATCGGATAGATGCCGTCGAAGCAGGCTCGGCAGAGTGACTGCTTGCCAACATGGGTCGCCGCGATCAGCCCCTCGAGTGAGACGTAGCCAAGCGAATCGGCTCCGATGGAGCGACAGATTTCCTCGGTGTCCAAGCCGTTGGCGATGAGTTCGGCGCGGGTAGCGAAGTCGATGCCGTAGAAGCAGGGCCACTTCACAGGGGGAGCGGAGATGCGTACGTGAACCTCGCTCGCCCCAGCCTCACGCAGCATGCGCACCAGCGCCCGCTGGGTGTTGCCGCGCACGATGGTGTCGTCAACCACAACCAGACGCTTGCCCGCGATCACATCCCGGAGAGGGTTTAGCTTCAGCCGGATCCCGAGCTGGCGAATGGTTTGACTCGGCTGGATGAAGGTACGGCCGACGTAGGAATTCTTGACCAGCCCTTGCCCGTACGGGATGCCTGATGCTTCGGCGTATCCGATTGCTGCGGGTGTGCCCGATTCAGGCACTGGGATGACCAGGTCTGCCTCCGCGGGAAACTCGCGTGCGAGCGTACGCCCTACCTCGACGCGCACCGAGTGCAACCGGCGACCCGAGATCATGGTGTCGGGCCGCGCCAGGTAGACGTACTCAAACAGGCAGCCCTTGGGGACGGCCTTGGCAAACGTGAAACTCCGCAGCCCGTTGGCATCCACGGCGATCAGCTCACCCGGCGTGACCTCGCGGATGAAGGTGGCCCCCACGATGTCCAGTGCCGCCGTCTCGCTAGCGACGACCCAGCCGCGTTCCAGCCGACCCAGCACCAACGGCCGTATCCCCTGCGGGTCCCGGGCGGCGTACAGGGTTTCCTCGTCCATGAAGACCAGGCTGAATGCGCCACGCAGCTTGGGCAGCACTTCCAGCGCCGCCTCCTCGGTGCTGAAACCTGAGAAGGTAGCCATCAGTCCAGTGATCAGCGACGTGTCGCTGGTCGCGTCGTTGAACAGCGATCCGGGGAGCAGCGAACCACTATGTTTGTCGCGTTCCTTCAGCCAGGTCTGCAATTCCAACGTATTGGTCAGATTGCCGTTGTGGCACAGCGCGATACTCCCGATAGCAGTCGAGCGGAACGTTGGCTGCGCATTCTTCCAAACACTGGCGCCGGTCGTGGAGTAACGGCAATGACCGATGGCCAGGTGCGCATTGCCCAGCGAGTCCAGTGTCGCTTCGTTGAAGACCTGCGACACCAACCCCATGTCTTTGAAGACAACGATCTGTGAGCCCTTGCTGACCGCAATTCCCGCCGACTCCTGGCCCCGGTGCTGCAGCGCGTAAAGCCCGAAGTAGGTGAGCTTCGCGACCTCCTCGCGCGGCGCCCAGACGCCGAAGACGCCACATGCATCCTGTGGCCCACGATCCTGGGGATCGATGTCGTGGTTCAGCAGGCCATCACCTCGTCCCACTGCTTCATCGTAACCGTCGGGACCAGCAATAACCGGCAGTTGCATAACGCCGACATGTGGCGTGGCACGAGCTATAGAACTGGGTCACCGCCTCACCCAATGAGCAACCCACGACCGAGCGGAGCTGGCCATGCTTCACGTACGACTGATCGCCCCACCCGAGACCACGTCGAAAGTGCTGCAATTGCTGGATGCCAGCCCAGCAGTGACCCACCTCTGTGTCAATGAGCAGTCGGCACGCAAGCCTTCGAGAGATGTTGTCAGCTTCGACGTCGCCCGAGAAGGTGCGACCAGCGTTCTGGAAGCCCTGCGAGGCTTCGGCCTGGGCGGGATGGCGCCGTTGTGGTGAATCTCGACATCAGCATTTCCGAATCCGCGATCAAGGCTGAGGAAGAGACCCTGGTGAACCGCCGAATGCTGTGGTTTGGAGGGGTCTGGAACAGAGCGCGGGCGAGGAAACCCGGCTATCCATCACCCACCTATGCTTCATGATCGTGGCGACCATGATCGCCGGCATCGGGGTCATGCTCGACCAGCCGATCCTCATTGTCGGCGCCATGGTGGTCTGACCCGAGTTTGGCCACCTCGTCGCATTGGCATCGTGAGCGGTCGCGCACGGCACGCCATCCAGGCGCTGAGCACCCTAGTCCTAGGCTTTGCGGTCGGCATGGCAGCCGCCGGAGCGACTCGCACGGCAGTCGTGGCCTATCCGTCCAGTCCCGCCAGCGAAGAGCCACGGCCGTCGGGCTCGCCTGGTGATCTGCCGTGTTGGCCTTGCCTCAGCCGGTACAAGACTTCCCCTGCATGAGGTTCCACCAATGTGTCGGGGTCGGCTTGGTAGGTAGCAATGTCGACCGATGCTGGGTCAAGGTAGTTGAGGTTGACAGCGCGCACGACTTCTTCGGGGATGCCGGTGGCGAGAGTGACGGTCACCCGATTGCGCTCACCGTGTGCGGAGTCCCAGGTGCCTTGACCACGCAGATGAGTGGAGTGAGCGAGATCCCCCCACGGTTGATGCTTGAACTCCTCCCATTGGCCTATGAAGTAGTCGCGGTTGTGGTAGCCGATTTCGGTGATCTGCGGATGCATCACCGAGACCTGAGTTATATGGGGTGCGTAAATGATCACCTCCCCACCGTCGGCGACAATCGGCTCGAGCTTGTAGAAGCCTTTGGCGGCGGTCCAGATGTCCTCGTACTTAGTGGGCATGATCGACAACACCCGCTTCACGGGCGCCTCCAGATAGCTGATGTGGGTCTCAGCGGAGATCTCAGCGCAGGCGGCCCAGGCATCCTCCGGCGTGCCGAACGCCGCCGCGTGCAAGGTGTCGGTGCCCGAGGCGACGACCAGGCAAAGCCCGAGTCGTTCGGCTGGAATCATCGTGGCGGCTTCGTTGATCAGTGCCCGGACCGGCGTGACGCCAGGGGTGCCGATCATGGCAGCACTGGTGATCAACGCGCCGACCCAGTGCGAAAGATCGATCAGCTCCTGGCCGGACACACCGGGAAAGAAGTACTTGTTCCCGCCGGAAAACCCGACTACTTCATGTGGAAACACCGGACCGACGACGATGGCAACATCGGCCTCGGCAACATGGCGATTGATCCGCACCTGCACCTGCGTATCGGTCAGCAGGCCGCCGGTCAGCTCGGCTATCCGGGCGGCTTCGATGGTCCCGAGTGGGGTGAAAGTGTCAGGTAGCCACGACTCGTGGTTCATGATCGTCCAGCCCGGATAGGTCTCCTCACTCCGGTCGGGCTGGTAGCCAAGATGGCGGGCAAGATGTACCTCAGACATGCCCTGGTGGGTGCCCAGCGCGATGATCACGGAGACGTGATTCGCCCTCCCGGCCAGCGCCTGCTGCGCAGCGTCCAGAAGCAGCGGCAGGGGGCAGGTCCGGGTGCCGTCGGGGACGACCAGGCAGACACGCTTCCCGTCCAGATCGGCGGTACTGAAGGCCTCCCGGACGAACCGCTTGATCTCATCGGGTGCCAACCGCTCACCGACCCCACCTATCGTGCGAGCCCGAGTCGGGTCACCCGGGTCGGTGCCATGGGAGCTTGGCTTGGCGGGCGGGAGAATCGTTGTCATATGGGCACTGTGCAACCCCGCGCAGCCGTCTGGCAAGAAATTCCAGGCCCACTGGCGGCATACCGGCAATCTCCCGCCAGTTGACCGACGATCTGGCCGAAGATGAGGTATGTCCAATTTGCCCCGGCTCCGCCGATCGCTGCTCGGTTCCCCCACGCCGCCGGTCCGACTCGTGCATCTCGGACTGGGCAACTTCCACCGCGCCCATCAGGCCTGGTATACAGCGAACGCCCCGGATGGATCCGCCTGGGGCATTGCTGCATTCACCGGTCGCCGACCTGACGCAGCTGAAGCCCTCGCACCGCAGGACGGGCTGTACACCTTGATCACGCGGAGCGCCGAAGGGGACGCCTTCGACGTCATGGGGGCGATTGCCGCCGTGCACCCCGCCACCGACCACCCGGCCTACCTCGGCTACCTTCGCCGACCGGAGTTGGCGGTCGTGACGATCACGGTGTCCGAGGCCGGCTATCTCCGCGGCCCGGACGGGCATCTTGACCTCACCCGCGCCGTCATCACTGCCGATATTGATGCCCTCCAGGACAACATCGAGGCGCCCGTGAGCAGTTTGCCGGGCAGGCTGGTCGCCGGTCTGCTGGCCCGTCGGGCCGCCGACGCCGGCCCGATCAGCATCCTGTCCTGTGACAACCTGCCTGAGAACGGTGCTGTAACGAGGACCGTCGTCACTGACCTGGCCGTCGTGGTCGACCCGACGCTGCAGATTTGGATGGAGGAGAACGTCGACTTCGCGACCTCGATGGTGGATCGCATCACACCAGCCACCACGGCTGAGGACCGCAGCTTGGTTTCCCGGGCTCAGGGCTATGAGGACGCATCGCCAGTTCCGACTGAGCCGTTCGCCGAGTGGGTGATCTCCGGCCGCTTCCCCGTCGATCGACCGGCCTGGGAGGACGCCGGCGCCCGGCTGGTCGAGGACATCACGCCGTACGAGCAGCGCAAGCTTTGGCTATTAAATGCGTCCCATTCACTGCTCGCTTACGCCGGCAGCATCCGTGGCCACGCCACTATCGATGAGGCGATCACCGAGCCGCAGTGCCGATATTGGGTCGAGGCGCTCTGGGACGAGTCATGTCGTCACCTCACTCTGCCGGCTGACATGATTGCCGACTACCGTGCCGCATTGCTCCAGCGATTTGCCAACCCCCGCATGAGCGACCAGCTGAGCCGGATCGCCGCCGATGGCTCACAAAAGCTTCCGGTGCGGATCGTGCCGCCGTTGCGGGCCGAACGCGCCGAGGGACGCATGCCGATCGGTTGCGCTACCGCCATCGCGGCCTGGATCTTGCACCTACGTGGGCATGGTGCACCGATCAAGGACCCTGGCGCGGATCGCGCCCGCGCAGCGGCCGGAGCCGATGATGAGTCCACCGCAGTCGCGGGAGTGCTCGAGACTCTCCACAGCGGGCTCGGCGACGACAGCGCGCTGGTTGGCGTGATCATTGAGCAGATGGAGGCACTCACCGAGCGGCGATGATCACAACGCGACCGGTTTCCCGGTGTGGGCGGACTCGTAGACGCCGGTGATGATCGCGATGGATTGCCGGTTGGTCTCCAGATCGACCCGCAGTGCCTCGCGACCCGCCAGCGCAGCGAGGAAGTTCTCGTATTGCCGACGGTGGGCGTCGACTGCCAGTTGACCGGGGTCGGCGCCGGCGGTCTGCTCGGCAGCACCAGAGGCACCGGGATAGTCGGCGATCTGGTTGATCGCCGTGCTCGGGTTGCCGTAGGCCCGCTCTTCGGCGCTGCTGTCGCTCGGGGTGCGGTGGATGAAGGTCAGCTTGTCGTTATCGATGACCACTGAGCCCTTGTCGCCATGCACCTGCAGCCTGGCGCTGAGCCCCGGGTAGGCGGCGGTGGTGGCATGCAGCACACCGAGGGCGCCGTTCTCGAAACGCACCACTCCGACGGCAACGTCTTCGACCTCGATCCGTTCGTGGGCAAGGGTTCCGGTATATGCGAAGACCTCGACCGGGCGGCCCATCGTGGCCACGAGCAAGTCGACGGTGTGCACGCCCTGATTCATCAGCGCTCCCCCGCCGTCGAGCTCCCAGGTGCCACGCCAGTCGCCGGAATCGTAATAGGTCTGCCCGCGCCACCAGTCGATCGAGGCGATGCCGCTGGTCAGCCGGCCCAGCTCACCATTTCCGATGGCCGCCACCGCCACCTCGGTGGCGGGATCGAACCGGTGCTGAGAGATAACCGCAACTTGTGTGCCAGCGCGGCGCTGAGCGGCGATGATCACATCGGTCTTCGCCACGGTGGTCTCGGCAGGCTTCTCGATGATCACATGCTTGCCGGCCTCAAGCGCCTCGATGGCTAACTCGCCGTGCCGGCCGGTCGGAGTGCAAACCGACACCACGTCGACGTCAACGGCCGACAGTGCATCCGTCAGTGAGGTAAACGCCATCCCGCCATACTGGGCGGCCAGCTTCTCGGCCCGTTCTGGGTGGAGGTCGACGACGGCGACCAGGTCGATCCGGTCGGCTAGTTCGCTGATCACCGCCCCATGTATGGTGCCGATTACGCCAGCACCGACAAGCGCCAGCCGGATCCGCTGGTCGGATTCGATGGAGGCGCTCATGCGTAAGCGATCCCTTCGCTGGTCAGAATCTCAGTGAAGGCCTTCCAGGCCTTGGTGAACAGCTCGCGTCCGGACAGCGCCCCGTACGCGGTGTACTCGCCGAGGTGCGGCTCCAGCGAGAAGAACCCGTCGAAGCCATCTGCGCGGAGGGCTCGGACCGTCTCAGGCACCTCGCCGTCGCCAGCACCAGCGACCACGACCGTTCCGTCCGACAGCAGCGCGTCCTTGATCTGGATGGTCCCCACGTATGGACGCAGCATGGCGTATCCCTCGGAGAACGGCCTGACCCCGACCTGCACGAAGTTGGCCGGGTCCCAAGCCAACTGCAGTCTGGGCGACGACACCGAGGTCACGATGTCAAGACAGCGGCGCGGAATGTCACCGTAAATCTCTTTCTCATTCTCATGCGCCAAGATCACGTCGGAATCAGCGGCAGCCTCGACCAGAGCACTCATGCGAGTGAGCACCTCGTCACGGCGGCTGTCCGGGTCGGTCCCCTCGGGAATGAAGAACGAGAAGAGCCTGATGTACGGCGCCTCGAGTGTCTCTGCGACCTCGACGGCGTGCCGCATGCGCTCTAGGTGAGGCGGGAACTCATCGTCGATGGAGATCTTGCCGATCGGTGAGCCAATGCTGGAAACCTTGAGATCGTTCGATGCAAGGGTCTCCCGGAGAGTATTCAGTTGGCTCTCGTCGAGGTCGAGAATGTTAATCCCCCACGCGCTGCGGACCTCCACGTAGCGCAGGCCTAGGTCGGCAGCGGTCTTACACTGCAGGCCGAAGTCGTCTGAGATCTCGTCAATGAATCCTGAAAGGGTCCACATGGTCGTCCGTCCTTATTCCTTTGGGTGATCAAGTCATGTGTGATTCAGCCAGGTAGGGCTGTACCAGGTGGAGGTAGCGCTCCATCATCGTGTTCACGACCTCGGTCGGAGGCGCCGCCCAGAGATCGGCGTTGAAGATCTCCACCTCGACGTCACCGCGATAACCCGCCGAGGCAACGGATCGGGTGAAGGCGGCGAAGTCGATGTGTCCGTCGCCCATCATCCCGCGCGCCAGCAGGGTGTCCGCCGGCAGCGGGGTGATCCAGTCGCAGATTTGGTAGCTGACGATGCGTTGTCCGGCACGCTGCAGTTGCTCGGAAACGCCTGGTTCCCACCACAGGTGAAAGGTGTCGACTACCACGCCGACATCGGCAGCATCGAAGCGCTCGGCAATGTCCAGCGCCTGGGCCAGCGTGGAGATCACCCCGCGGTCCGCGGCGTAGATAGGGTTCATCGGCTCGATGCCCAGGTTGACCCCGAGTTCGTGGGCGTACGGGACCAGCCGCTCGATAGCCTGGGCGGCGCGGTTTCGTGCGGCTTCCAGATCACGATCACCCGGCGGCAACCCCCCGGCGACCAGCACCAGCGTCGCCGCGTTCAGCACCGCAGCTTCCTCAATTGCTTCACGGTTCCTCGTTTCTGCCGCCTTTGCCTCGGCGGGCTCTGCAGCCGTAAAGAACCCGCCGCGGCATAACGACGAGACCCGCAGCCCCGACTCGGCAACCAGCCGACGGGCCTCGCCGAGGCCGACCTCAGCGAGCTGTTCCCGCCAGATCCCGATTGCACCGAGGCCAGCATCGACACAGCCCTTGATCGCAGCCGGCAGCGACCACGAGGCGGTCGTGCGCTGGTTGAGAGAGAGCCGGCTCAGCGCCGCTCGGTTGGTCACCGGGCTAGGCCGGCGGTCGCGAACAGCTGGTTAATGCGGTGAGCCGCCAGATCAGGATCAGTCAGCAACTGCGCCTCATTGGCGAGCTCGAAGAGGCGGGCCAAGTGAAGAATCGAGCGAGCTGATTGCAGGCCACCCACCATGACGAAACCGTCCTGGTGGCCATTAAGCCAGGCGAGAAACGCGATCCCGGTCTTGTAGTAGTACGTGGGCGTCGCGAAAATATGGCGCGACAGAGGAAGGGTCGGATCCATCTCCTGGCGATATCGGTCGATGTCGCCGGCATCGAGCGCGCTCAGGGCGGCCGAGGCAGCTGGAGCGATCGCGGCGAACGCACCGAGCAGAGCGTCGGAGTGATGTGCGCCGTCACCTTCGATGAGCTCGGGGTAGTTGAAGTCGTCGCCGGTATACAGCCGGACGCCCGCAGGCAGGGCAGCGCGAAGCTCCTGCTCATGATCAGCGGAAAGCAGCGAAACCTTGACACCGTCGACCTTTGCGCTGTGTTCGCCGATCAAGTCGAGGAAGGTGCGGGTCGCGGTCGGAATGTCGATCGACCCCCAATATCCGCTCAGCTGCGGGTCGAACATCTCGCCCAGCCAGTGCAAGATGACCGGCCGGCCCGCCTGAGCCAACACGCTCGAATAAACCTGAATGTAGTCATCGGCGCTCCGAGCGACCGCCGCCAACTGGCGCGAGGCCATCACGATCGCCTGCGAGCCAGCCGCCTCGACGAACTCGACCTGCTCGAGGTAGGCACGAGTGACTTCTTCAAGGCTCCCGGCCCGAGCCAGCAGCTGATCGGTTCCGGCGCCAGAGGCGATCTTGGCCCCATGCTCGCTGGCCAGCGCTGCACTACGTGTGATCAATTCCTGAGTGGCCGGCCAGTCCAGACCCATGTTGCGCTGCGCGGTGTCCATGGCCTCAGCAACGCCCAGCCCGTAGCTGAAAAGGTGCCGCCGGAACGCCAGGGTGGCTTCCCAGTCAATCGCGGCGGGCGCGCCTGGCACGTTCTCACCGCGCGGGTCGGCCACGACATGAGCAGCCGCAAAGGCGATCCGGCTCTGAAAAGCTTGCGGATGTCGCGTCCATGCCCGCGGCTCGGAGAGTTCGATCTCACGCCAGCCACCGCCAGCTTCCGGCAGGGCAACCGTTGCGGTCGTCGTGGTCATGAGGCGAACCGCTCGATCGTGACCCGGCGACCCTCGACCGAGGATTTCAGGCCAGCGTCGACCAGCTGCAAGCCGCGAACGCCGGCGGCAAGATCGTAACCGTGCGGTCGGCCGGCATCCACGTCGGACAAGAACTGCTCCCACTGGGCGCGGAACCCGTTGGGGAACTCCGCGTTGTCGGGGATCTGCTCCCACTGGCTGCGAAAGTCCTCGGTCGTGGGCAGATCGGGGTTCCAGACGGGCATGGGCGTGCGCACCCGGGGTTGGATGCGGCAGCCAAAGAGTCCGGCCACCGCGGAGCCGTGGGTACCGTCTACCTGGAACTCGACGAGCTCGCCGCGGTCCACTCGAACGGCCCAGGAGGAGTTGATCTGAGCGATGACGTCGTTCTCGAGCTCAAAGATCCCGTACGCCGCATCATCAGCAGTGGCGGCATACTTCCGGCCCTGTTCATCCCAGCGCTCGGTGATGTGAGTGACCGCTTTGGCCGTTACAGCCACGACCCTCCCGAACAGGTTCTCCAGCACGTAGTTCCAGTGCGGGAACATGTCCAGCACCATGCCGCCGCCGTCCTCGGCCCGGTAGTTCCAGCTGGGTCGCTGGGCAGGCAGCAAATCACCCTCGAAGACCCAATACCCGAACTCCCCGCGCACCGAGAGAATCCGGCCGAAGAAGCCTGAATCGATCAGCCGTTTCAACTTGAGCAGGCCAGGCAGGTAGAGCTTGTCGTGAACCACGCCGTTGATCACGCCCGCCTCACCTGCGGCGGTTACCAGCTCCGTACCCTCCGAGACGGACTCGGCGATCGGCTTCTCGGTATAGATGTGCTTTCCGGCACCGATCGCCTTCAGGATCGACTTCTTGCGCTCGGAGGTGACTTGGGCGTCGAAGTAGATCGACGCTGAGTCATCGCTGAGCGCCTCGTCCAGGTCGGTCGTGAAATCGGATACGCCGTGCTGGGCGGCGAGAACGGCAAGCTTCTCGGCAGTCCTGCCCACCAGGATCGGCTCAACTGTGACGCGGTCACCATCGGGAAGCAGGACCCCGCCATCGGCCTTGATAGGCAGGATGGATCGCACCAAATGCTGGCGGTAGCCCATCCGGCCCGTCACCCCGTTCATGATCACTCGAACCGTCCGCTGGGCCATTCTCATCTCCAAACCAATCAGAGCGTTGCAATGTCAGAAAACGCTTTCGCAGTCATTCAGGAATATAGCGTCCAAGATTTGACCAGCGCAATGCGTAGTGTCGTGCCGCCTGCGGCTCGAGGCACTCCACCACGGCGAAATTCAGTCGCCGTAATCATGTCAATATCCCACGCAACATGGGATGCTGACGCTGTGCCCGGCCTGCACGCCATGTACAGCGCAAGGGTCCCACGCTGCGTGGGATGTTCCCGTTTCACTTTGGTTTCGTCGCCCGCAAGGGCGTTGACACCGCAAAGCAAACCACCGTAATGTTCCGACCGTAGTGTATGAGAAAACGCTTTCACATCAACTTCACATCAATGGCGAAGGGAAGAACGATGGCCATTAACCGTAGGCAGTTTTTGATTGGAGCTGGAGGGCTGGCTGCTGCGGCCACCACGATGGGGCTAGCCGGCTGCGCCCCTGGTTCTCAGGGGGGCAGTGGTTCTCAGGGTGGTGGCGGCGAGGGCGGGACGACCGAGCTCGCTCTGGCCTGGTGGGGCAACCCGACGCGCAACAAGAACACCGAGGCGATGATCGCCGCGTACACGCAGGCGAATCCCAATGTGAAGATCTCGGGCCAGCCCGGCGAGTTCTCGAGCTATTGGGACAAGCTGGCCACCCAAACCGCCGGTGGCCAAGCCCCCGACATCATTCAGATGGACATGGCTTACATAGCCGAGTACGGCAATCGCGGTGCTCTCATGGATTTGAAGGATGTCGACGTCTCCAAGTTTGTTGAGGGTACTGTCGACTCGGGCAAGATCAATGACACGCTGGTTGGGGTCAATGCTGGCATCAACACGCCGCTCATCTTTGGCAACCCAAAGATCTTCGAGAAAGCCAAGGTGGATCTGCCCGACGACACAACTTGGACCTGGGACCAGATGTCGGAGGTTGCTGCAGAGGTCGCTTCCAAAGCGGGCGTGCCGATTGGCCTGGCCGCATTCTTCACCTCAGACCAGATGTTTAGCGGGTTCCTGCGACAGAACGGCAAGGAACTGTTCAATCCAGAAGGGCTCGCGTTCGAGCCTGCTGACGCGCAGGCCTGGTTCGACCTCATGGTCAAGTTCCAAAAAGCCAAGGCCATCGGGTCGCCCGAGCAGATCAGCGAGGAGTTCAACAAGCCGCTGGACCAGGGTGCGCTTGTGGTTGGGACTGCTGCCATGCAGCATTACCACTCCAATCAGCTGGAAGCGGTCAACGCCGCGTCCGGGGAAGAGATGAGGTTGCTCCGGTTCCCGAGCCTCACTGGCAAGGCAACCGAACGCAAAGCCTGGTACAAGGCGAGCATGCTGTGGTCGGCGTCGGCCAAGACCAAGAACCCGGAAGCCGCGGTCGCCTGGATCAACTGGTTTGCGAACGACCCGGCGGCCGCCGACATCGACAAGGCTGAGCGGGGAATCCCGCCGAACTCCGAACTCCAGGAGCACGTCAGGCCGAAGCTGTCTCCCGCGCAGCAGACGGTCGCGAAACACATCGCCGACATCAAGCCCGAGCTTGCCCCAACGCCCATCGCTCCGCCACCAGGCGGCGGCACCCTCGGCCAAGTCATGACTCGTTACGGGACCGAGGTGCTCTTCGGGCGGACGAGTAGTGCTGACGCCGCCCAGAAGTTCGTGGACGAGGTCAAGTCGAACCTCCAGGGCTGAGCCATGAGTGCCATCTCTGAGCTTTCGACCGTCCACCGCGTCAAGGCTAAGTCACCGGAGGAGAAGCGGCTCAGGGCCAAGGAGGCAGGCCGGGACAACAAGGCGGGATATCTGTTCCTGTTGCCCTGGCTGATCGGGCTCGTGCTCATCGTTGCTGGGCCGATGCTCGCCTCTTTCTACCTGTCGTTTACCAACTACAGCCTCATCCAGGCGCCCGAGTGGACAGGCCTGGATAACTACCTCCGGATGCTCGACGACCCGCGGCTACACAAGTCGCTCTCGGTCACGTTCATCTACGTAATCGTCGGCGTTCCGGCGCAGCTGATCGTGGCGTTGGCCATCGCGATGCTGCTGAACGAGGGGATGAAGGGGCTGGCCTTCTACCGGTCGATCTTCTACCTGCCGTCGATGCTGGGCGCCTCGGTTGCCATCGCTGTGCTCTGGCGGCAGATGTTCGAAGTGGACGGCTTGGTAAACCAAGTCCTGAGGCTATTCGGTATTCCAGCCACCACTAGCTGGATCGCCGATCCGCAATTCGCGTTGTGGACCATCATCTTGTTGCACGTGTGGACGTTCGGCTCACCAATGGTGATCTTCTTGGCCGGTCTGCGACAGATCCCCGGAATGTATTACGAGGCGGCGAGCGTCGACGGCGCAAGCCGATGGGCCCAATTCAGGAAAATCACCCTGCCGCTGCTGTCTCCGATCATCTTCTTCAATCTGGTGCTGCAGAT
>JBKOZG010000283.1:0-6528 GCA_046725775.1 Actinomycetota bacterium
GACCGTTGTCTCGTGGGCTCGGTGATGTGTATAAGAGACAGCATCGTACCCGGCCAAGTCGACCCAGTGATGTTCTCAAGGATCGCGGCCAGGCCGGCCTCCTGCCCCTCGAACTCGGTATACGGCTGTGCCGCGACAGCGACGAGCGAGGTCAAGACATACAACGAGGTCACGATGACCAGCGCGATGAGGATCGCCAACGGTAAGTTGCGGTGCGGGTTCTTGACTTCCTCGCCGGCCGTCGAGACCGCGTCTAATCCGATGTAAGAGAAGAAGATGGTTCCGGCGGCGGCGGTGATCCCAGCGACCCCGAACGGGGCGAAGTCTGCAAGATTATTCGAGTTCCATCCGGTGAAACCAATAATGATGAACAACAACAGGATGCCGATCTTGATCAGCACCATAACGGTATTCACCGCTGCAGACTCGCTCGCACCCCGGATGAGCAGCAATGTGCAAAGCAAGATCAAGATCACTGCCGGCAGGTTGAAGATCCCGCCCTGCTCCGGCGCCTGGGACAGCGCTTCCGGGATTTGCACGCCGAACAGGTTGTCCAACAGTTCATTGAGATACTGCGACCAACCGACAGCGACTGCCGCGCCGGACACGCCATACTCGAGCAGCAAGCAGCCCGCAACCGCCATTGCCGGCAGTTCACCAACGGTCGCGTAGGCATACGAGTAGGAGGAACCGGACACCGGTACCGCGCCTGCCAGCTCGGCATAGCAGACCGCGGTTAGGCCGGCCACGACGCCAGCGATCAAGAATGATAAGACGACCGCCGGACCGGCCTCGGGCACCGCCTCCGACAGGACGAAGAAGATACCAGTGCCGATCGTTGCGCCGACACCGAACATCGCCAGTTGGAAGAGACCGATTGAGCGACTGAGCTCGCTCTCCTCTGTCTCACTGCCCGACTCGGCTTCCATCTCGACGACGGGCTTGCGCCGGAAGAGTTCTGCACTAAGCGTTGCCACGATGTGCCTCCCACCTTCTCCGATGAGCCGACCCCAGATGGGCGCCAAGCCCGACAAAAGGTCTGGCGCTCATGAGACATCACGTGCGGCAAGATCATCCCACGTCTCTCGGCGCACGACAAGACTTGGTGCTCCAGACGCAACGAACACGACAGGGATGCGTCGATTTCCGTTGTAGTTGTTGGACATCGTGTAGCAATATGCCCCCGTTGCCGGCACCGCCAAGAGATCATCGACTCGGGGCGCGTTGAGCGGCACACCATCGACGAGGATGTCTCCGCTCTCGCAATGCCGGCCGACGACGGTGACAACTTCACCATTTGACGCGTCGAGCCGGTTCGCGATGCCTGCTTCGAAACGCTGGTCGAAGAGCGCTACCTCGAGGTTGTCACCCATCCCGCCGTCAACGGCAACGAATGTCATCTGCCCGCGCTTGATGGTGATCACTCGATAGATGGTCGCCGCCGACGAGGCGACCATGCTGCGGCCCGGTTCGATGATGATCTGCGCGTCCGGTGGCAGGTGTTCCCGTGCCGCTGCGACGAGTGCGTCGAGATATTCCGCGATCGTGGGCGGTTGATCCGCCCAGGTGTAGCGTGCGCCGAGACCGCCGCCCAGATCGTAGATGTCGAACTCACCAAGCGCAGCAAGGGGCGCGACGGCGTCCGCCAGAGGTTCAGCCTCAAGAATCTGTGAGCCGACGTGGGCGTGAACGCCTCGCATGCGCACCCGCGAACTTTGCTGGATGCGACTGATCAACTCAGCTGCTGCGGCCGGTGCCAAGCCGAATTTGGACCCCTCGTGACCGGTCAGCACGTGGGCGTGTGTGTCGGCGGTGACTCCCGGGATGACGCGTACCAAAACGTCCTGGGTTCGCCCACCCGGGACAATCGCCTCTAGACGATCGACGTCGTCCGGGCCGTCTACCACAACCAGACCGATGCCGTTCTCGACGGCCATGGTGATCTCTTCGGTGGTCTTGGCGTTTCCATGGAGCACAATCAACGCCGGATCGACGCCGGCCTTGAGTGCGGTCAGGATCTCGCCGCCGCCGGCGACATCGAGGCCGAGTCCCTGCTGCACCATGACTCTTTGAACCGCGGTGCACGGGAAGGCTTTGGATGCGAACACGGCCCGGGAGTTGGACCATCTAGCGGACAGTTCCCCAACGTATTCCCGCGCCCGCCGGCGAAGCGCCTCCTCGGCGACGACGAGAACCGGCGTACCAAACTCAGCCGCAAGATCGTCAGCACGGCAACCACCGATGATCAGCATGCCGTCGGCATCGGTGGCGCTACCCGGCGGGAAAAGGTCGAGCAACTGGCTCATGCAAGCATGCTCGACCGTTCAATGCGGGTTGGCAACCGTCTGGACGAACCCTTTGTGGGCTCAGTGCGTCCACCAAATGCGGGGACCTCGTCCTCGGCGGACTGTGCTCAATAGGTCGTCTATCCCGGCGGCCGAGGGCTCGAACAGCGCGTGGTGGTGGTGCTCATCGATCGGTTTCCTCTGCCAGCCATCCGCGGATGTCGTGGTTGTGCTCGCCGAGTCGCGGTGGAGCCGCGTATCGGGTGAGTGGCATTTTGCTCAACGTGATGGGGTTGCGGGTCTGTGGGGGAGCCTCCGAGCCCACCGAGACGGTGGGCTGGAGGCCAAGGCGCTCGGCCAGCTCAAATGCGTCGGCGATGGAACCGACCCGTCCCGCGGATACGCCTACGGTGGCGAGCCGGGCGGTCCACGCGTCGACGGTGTCAACCGCCAGTGCCTCCTCGAGAACCTGCACGAGGTTGTCCCTGTTTGTCACCCGGGCACCGTTGCTGGCGAAGCGAACCTCGTTGGCAGTGCTCGGGATGCACAGGACTGTGGTCAGTTTCCGGAACTGTTCGTCATTGCCGCAACAGATGGCGAGATACCCGTCCTTTGCGGCCAGAGTTTCGTAGGGAGCGATGGACGGGTGTCGGTTGCCCATACTCGCCGGTGGATTTCCGGTCGCCAGGTAAGCCGATGCCTGGTTGGCCAGCGACCCGAGGAGGCTGGACAGCAGGTTGACCTCGACGTGTTGCCCGGTTCCGTTGTGTTCTCGGGCTCGCAACGCTGCCATGATCCCGATAACAGCATCCTTCGCCGTGAGTACATCCACCAGCGCGACGCCGACCTTCATCGGCTCCCCCGGAGTGCCCGTGATGCTCATCAGGCCGCCAACCGCTTGGACGAGGAAGTCGTAACCGGGCAGGTCTTTTCCCCCTCGACTGCCGAAACCGGTGATGGAGGCGTAGACGATGCGAGGGTTTTCGGCTGCGACCTGGTCGTAGCCCAGACCCTTGCGTGCCAGGCTGCCATCGCGGTAGTTCTCCAGCAGGACGTCTGACCGCCGCGCCAGCTCCCGTGCCAGCTGCAGATCGCCCAGATCGGACAAGTCGAGCTCGACCGACTTCTTGCTTCGGTTGGCCGCCTCGAAGTAGGAGCTCGAGTTGTCCGTCCACGGAGGCCCCCAGTGCCGTGTGTCGTCACCCACCCGTGGGCGCTCCACCTTGATGACGTTTGCGCCGAGGTCGGCAAGCATCATCGCGGCGAGGGGCCCGGCCAGGACGCGGCTGAAGTCGGCGACCAGTAGACCTTCCAGGGGTAGGTTCATGGTGTCGGCGCAGGTTGAAGTACGCCATTGACACGACGGGAAAGGCACCAGGGCTTTCTTGCCTGCGGCGCCGCCGGCAATTCCTCATCGCCCTCAGCCACCCGTCGTAGCGCCACACCATCACACTCCCTCGTTGCCTCCGACACAGTCTGCCGCGAGCACCGCTGAGCACAGCAGGGCGCATGGCCTGCTCACGGTACGGATGGACCGGATCGGCTCACTTAGGACGCTCGTCCAGGCAGCGATAGCGTCGACGACGCATGCGTTTGAGTCCACAGCCTGCTCATCCAATGCGGTTTTTCACTGCATGACTTTCAAAGGAGTTTGAACCACCGGCGACATTTCGTCACCCAAGGACCAGGTCGGAGGTAGGGTCCCGACATGGTGCGCGAGCCACTGATGTCCGGTTTCCCGCCCCCCGCAGAGTCGCGGGTCACGCTTGCCAACTGGCAGGACCCCCCGTACAACCGATGGTCGTTTCAACACTTGCGCGAGCTGATACCGACCCAGCGGATCTCCCGCGGGCATGGTCCGCGGCGTCCCTTCGCGCAGCGCGGTGCTTCTGCGCTGCTGGACATCACCGTGCATCGGCTCGCGGGAGAGACGTCGACCTTTGCTGAGGTGATTGCGGAGACCTTGACGGACGCTGTTGTGGTGCTCCACGACGGTCAGATCGTGTTAGAGCAGTACTTCGACGCGATGACAGAGGAGACCCCACATCTGCTGATGTCGGTGACGAAGTCGGTGGTCGGATGTATCACCGGGGTTTTAGTCGAGCAAGGCCTGCTCGACCCGGACAAGCAGATCAGCGCCTACGTCCCCGAGATCGCCGGCTCGGGATATGACGGTGCAACCGTCTGTCACTTACTGAACATGCGCACGGGAGTGGCATTCCGCGAGGAGTACACCAACCGTGACGCCGAAGTCCGGGTGATGGAGCAATACATGGGCTGGCGGCCCGGTGAGGAACATGACGAGGCACACGGGATGTACTTCTACCTAACCCAGCTAGGCAGGGACACCGATCACGGCGGGCCATTCGTCTACCGATCAGCAGACACCGACATGCTCGGTTGGGTGTGTGAACGCGCCGCTGGCGCACGCATGGCCGACCTCATCTCGCTGTTGATTTGGCAGCCGATGGGCGCAGAGTTCGACGCCGAAATCACCTGCGACGGGGTCGGTTCGGCTATCCATGACGGTGGCTTGTCCGCTCGAGTACGAGACGTGGCCCGATTCGGTCAGATGGTTTTGGAGGACGGTTATGTGCACGAGACCGCAGTAGTGCCGGAGCCGTGGCTACGCGAGACTCGGGCGCTCGATCCAGATATCAGAGGTGCCTTCGCAGCTTCGGACTCGGAATCGATCCTCACCGGTGGCTGGTATCGCAACCAGTTCTGGTTCGTACCCGGACCGCTCGGAGACCTCCAGCTGTGCCTGGGCATCCATGGCCAGATGGTGCTGATCGATCAGGCGACCCGCACGGTCTCGGTGAAGATGTCTTCGTGGCCGACCGCCCAAGACTCCACGGCATTGATCGACACCATCCGGGCGTTCGTCGCAGCAGGACGTCATTTGGCGGGGTTAGCTGGCGATGTCAGGAGCGTCCATGGGCCTATCGGTATCGTCGAGGGTCGCGAGCGCGGCCACGGTTGACCTTCAGGAAATAGACGGGAAACGCAGGCTCACTCACGCACTGAATCCGTCCATGTCGTTCACTTGACGTAGCCGATCGGCGCGACTGCCGGCGGCTCCGGAATCGCTTCGCTCGCAAACATGGAGCGGATGCCCTCGATGTAACTGCGGCAACGTCGAGTCAGGCCCTCCGAGGTCTGCATCCGTCCTTTGGTGACGAGGATCCCCAGGTCGGCACCCTTGAACCGGTAATCACCAGGTCCATAGACGCGCATGAAGAAGCACTCGTCCTCGTGGGTGACCTCATGCCAGTCGTTGCTGACACGTACGAAGGTCAGATTGCCGTCCTCGTCAAGCCGGTAAGAGCCCGTTTGGGGCGCGGCCAGGATCCGCTCCACAGAGTCGTTCGGCTCCTTCATGATCAGCTGGGCCCAGACGTCGACTGCCGCAAGCTCACGCCACCGCTCATTGATCTCGTCGACGTCGACGGTGTAGTCGACCCCCATGAACTCGAGCAGGTGGAACAGGAACAACGGGATGTCGGCATAGGCTCCGGCGGTCACGTTGGTCATTGACGACGCCCCGGAAATGCGCGGGTTCAGCTCACCGAGGTAAACCTCATCCGAATCCAGATCGACCAACACGTCGACCTCGAAGAAGCCCTTGTAGCCCTCCTCACGGAGCCGGTCGCCAAGGCGTTGCACGTGCCTGATCGCCGTCGCGCGGTGCACTTCCGAGAGAGCCTCGGGGAACAGGTCGTTGCCGCACCAACCACCACGGTACGGCGTGAGCTCGGGGTAGCCTGTCAGGTCGGTCATGAACGGACCGACGACGGTGCCGTGCTTGGTGTTCACCGCCTCCACCGCTGCTGCGTGGTTGTTGATCCGCTTCATGATCTTCAGCTCTTCACCGATGACGTTCTCGCTGTCGCGGTCCCACTCAGCCTCAGAAGTGATGAAGAAGGTTGTTTTACCAGAGTCCCCGTAGGGGGTCTGGACCACCAAGTCAAAACCGAGCCCAGCGTTGCCTGCGAGCTCATTAAGCTCCTCGTAGCTGTCAGCACGGCCCAGCACATTGGGCACCGATGGCGCGCCGGCCTCCTCCCCGAGCCTGGTCGTGACGATCTTGGAATCGAGCCGTCGACGCAGCTCATCGGAGGGCAAGATCAAGTTGTAATCGAGCTCCCGGCAGATCTCCTCGGTCTCCTCGTCGAAGAACACCATGGCCACCATCGGCGTCCCGCCGCGCCGGCGCAGGTACTCCTGGACCTCGGGATCGCGC
>JBKOZG010000248.1:0-5440 GCA_046725775.1 Actinomycetota bacterium
CTGCAGTCCCGATCCAGGCGCTCCGGTAGCGCTTGGTCGGGTAGGCGAGGAGGAACGACTCGATGAGCGTCCCCGGCATTACCCAGGGCACGTGCAGGTGGTAGCCGGTGAAGAGGAGCCCGTTGACGACCCAGTCGCCGCGTCCGAAGGCGCCGTTCATCCGCGGAAGGAGGTACCCGCGGAACAGGAGCTCCTCGCCGAGGACCGTGTTGAAAATGAACATCGCGAGGAGGAGGCCGTACCAGCCCCAGGAGCCGTCCAGGAACGCCTTCCCGGCGTCCGACGCGACGAGCGTGGCGAGGACCCGGTTCTCGGGAGCTGGGAACGTCGGGATCAGCTCGTTCACAGCGGTGACGGCCACGATCAGCGGGATCACGATCAGCCAGACACGGCCGCCGACCCGGCCGCTACGCGGGCTTTGCGGGGAGCGAAGCCAGAGCGCTTCGCGGACCGTCGACCAGCGGAGCGTCCGCTGCTCACGGCCGACGAGGATCGCGACGAGAACGAATTGCCAGACGAGACCGGCGGTGAGACAGATGATCAGTGTCTTGAACATCGGCACGATGCCGGTGCCGGCGAACCGGTCCGCGAGCACGCGCGCGACGAGCCACGCGAGCGCTGCCATCGGGAGCGCGGCGGCCGCCCAGACGGCGAAGATCCAGCGGATCCGCAGCTGCGGAATCTCGACGCTCGAGACAGCGGTGTCAGAGCGAGCAGTGGTCGTGAGTGGGTATGAGGCGCTCATGTGCGGTACTCCCTTCTGGGTCGATTTCTTTCTCGACGCTAGGGCGCGGTTGCGTTAGAGCGCATCGTCGTAAGGCATGAATCGAACTCCAACGATTCGACGACTCTGACTCCTACTCAAGTAGGAGGCGCCTCAGAAGAGCGTGCGTTACGTTCAGCACGTGATCCGGATCCGAGACGTAGCGCGCGAATACTGGTTCGAGCTGCTGATCGCGTTCCTGGCGATCGCGGGCATGCTCGAGCTCGTCGTCGGACGCGACGCGCCAGGCGCGCCGCCCACAACGCTGGGGCTTGCCATACCTACGATGGCCGTTCTCGTACTGCCGCTGTTCGCGCGCCGCCGCTTTCCGTTCGCCGCCCCGGCTGCCTATTGGCTCCTGGCCGCGGCGATCTCATTCGGCGACGGACTGTTGCTCGCATTCATCGGTAGCCTTGGCCTCGTCGGGTTGGCAAGCGCGTTCCTGCTCGGGAACCTCCGCGATCCGCTGAAGGCGGGCGCTGGTCTGATCATCGTTGTCGTCGGGATCGTGGTCGTGGTCTACAACATCCCCGGCCCGCAGGCAGTCGGCGACTTCGTATTCATTCCCCTCCGGTTCGTGGTCGCCTGGGTCGCCGGTTACGCCTTGCGTGAGCGTGCGGAGCGGGCCGAAGCGGCGGAGGAGCGTGCGGTCCGGGCCGAGCGCGAGCGCGAGGCGGCCGCACGTGTCGCGGTGGCAGAGGAACGTGCACGGATTGCCCGCGAGCTTCACGACATCGTTGCCCATGCCGTCAGCGTGATGGTGCTCCAGGTCGGCGCTGTCAGGCACCGGCTCCCAGAAGCACTGGCGGAGCAGCGCGACGCGCTCAGGGGCGTCGAACGGGCCGGGCGGACAGCGCTCGCCGAGATGCGCCGTCTCCTCGCCGCCACGCGCAGCGACGGGGACGAAGCCGAGCTCGTGCCTCAGCCCGGCCTCGACGGTCTCGACTCATTGCTGGGCGAGATCGGCCGTGCCGGACTGCCCGTCGAACTCCATGTGGACGGCAAACCCTTCCCGCTCCCTCGAGGGATTGACCTCTCCGCCTATCGCATCGTGCAAGAAGGCCTGACGAACGCGCTCAAACACGCGCATGCCAGCGACGCGGACGTGACCGTTCGCTATCGGCCAGATGAGTTGGGGATCGAGGTACGGGACAACGGCGAGGGGGGCTCTGAGAGCGACGGCCTCGGACACGGTCTCATCGGTGTCCGCGAACGCGTCAAGATCTACGGTGGCGAGATGACCGCGAGTACAGCCCCTGAGGGCGGGTTCGTCCTCAGCACGCGCCTTCCGATCCTCGACCACGAACAATGACGATCCGAGTTCTCGTCGTCGACGACCAGTCTATGGTCCGCGCGGGCTTTCGCATGCTGCTCGCCGGCGAGGAGGACATCGAAGTGGTTGCCGAGGCGACCAACGGGCTCGAGGCCGTGGACAAAGCCGCCCGGCTCCACCCCACCGTCGTCCTGATGGATATCCGCATGCCTGAGCTGGACGGACTGCAGGCGACCCGACGCATCCTCGCGTCCGACAAAGCGGCGCGGATTCTAATTCTCACGACATTCGACCTCGACGAATACGTCTTTGAGGCGTTGCGTGCCGGCGCGAGCGGCTTCGTGCTCAAGGACGACTCTCCCGAACAACTAATTGCTGCGATCCGCACAGTCGCCGTTGGAGACGCGCTTCTCTCCCCGACAATCACCCGACGCGTAATCCAGAAGTTCGCCCGCATGTCACGTCCGGCTCCTCCCAAGCAACTTGACGAGCTCAGTGATCGCGAACGAGACGTCTTTCGCTTGATGGCTCGCGGCCTCTCGAATGCGGAGATCGGGAATGAGCTCTACATCGGCGAGACCACCGTCAAGACGCACGTCACGCACATCCTTCAGAAGCTCGACCTCCGCGACCGCGTACAAGCGGTCGTGCTCGCGCACCAGACTGGGCTTTTCGAATAGGACCACCGCGAGCGAACAATCAGGACGAGAGCAAAAATCGGATGAGGTCTGCTCGCGCCCTCACCGGCGCATAGCGCCACCCCACAAACCCTGCATCCCGAGGTAGCGATCTCCAAACCCATCTTCACAGACCACGACGTCGCACGTCTTGACCAGCGGCACCGCGACGGCACTCCGAGCTACCTCGATGGCGCTCGCTGCCCGAGGATGAAAGGCTGCCCGAATGGAATTCACCCATCTTGGCCGTACCGGCCTTAGCGTCTCCCGACTTTGTCTAGGCACGATGAACTTCGGGCCCAGGACCTCGGAGGAAGACGCGCACGCCATCATGGACATCGCCCACGAAGAGGGGATCAACTTCTTCGACACCGCCAACCGCTACGGCAGCGAGCCGGGCGAGACGGAAACCATCATCGGCAACTGGTTCGCCAGCGGCGGCGGCCGGCGGGAGCGGACCGTCATTGCCACAAAGCTCTACGGCGAGATGGGAAGTTGGCCCAACGAAGGCAAGTTGTCCGCGCTAAACATCCGCCGGGCGCTCGATGCGAGCTTGCGCCGGCTGCAGACCGACTATGTGGATCTCTACCAGTTCCACCACATTGATCGAAACACCCCTTGGGATGAGATCTGGCAGGCGATCGAGGTGGCGGTGCAGGCGGGCAAGATCCTCTACGCCGGGAGCAGCAACTTCGCCGGCTGGCACATCGCCGAAGCGCAGGCCGCCGCTGCCCGGCGAAACCTGATGGGCCTGGTCAGCGAGCAATCGCTCTACAACCTGCTCGTCCGCGACATCGAGCTCGAGGTCGTTCCGGCCGCGGAACACTACGGCGTCGGGATCATCCCCTGGTCACCGCTGCAGGGCGGCCTGCTCGGTGGGGTGATCAAGGAGGAGAACACCGGTGTGCGACGGCTTGAGGGTCGGGCGGCGCAGAGCCTTGCGAAGCATCGGGACAAGATCCAGGCGTACGAGGACCTGGCAAAGGACGTCGGCGCGGAACCCGGCACGTTGGCCATCGCCTGGCTCCTCACCCGGCCGGCTGTCACCGCACCGATAATCGGTCCGCGAACCCGTGACCAGTTGGACAGCGCCCTGCCTGCCCTGGAGCTGAGCCTGTCACCGGAGCATCTGGGCCGCCTCGACGAGATTTTCCCCGGCCGCAAGACCGCACCCGAGGATTACGCCTGGTAGCGGCGCCGTCAGCGGCAGGCTCCTCGAGCGCCCTGGGGTTCCCGATTTTGTGCCGGCAGCTATAAATTGCGTTGGTGCCGACAGGTTCGGTTACTGGTCAACGGGCCAGTTCGCCCTTGGTAGAGGCCTGGTGAGCCGCGGCCGGAGCCCGGTGGGCCATTTCCGCTCGGAGCCGGGTGAGCGGGCCTATCTAGCTGCGTACCGAGAAGCCATGACTCTTCTGCCGACGCCAGGCTCGACCTTGGACCTGGAGACCACTTTCGGGCGTGTCCGGGTGTATGAGTTCGGCGCCGCATCCGCTGACCGTGCCGCCATTCCGGCCGTCCTCTTACCCGGCCGGACGTCCGGTGTGCCAATGTGGGCGTACAACCTTCCCGACCTTGCCGCTGCCCGCATCACCTATGCCCTCGATGCCCTGGGCGACGCGGGCCTGAGCGTGCAGGTCCGGCCGATTCGTGATGCCGCCGAACAGGCCGACTGGTTGGACCAGGTGCTCGCTCAGTTGCCTGTTCGCAGCGTCCATCTCGTCGGGCATTCATTCGGTGGCTGGCTGGCGGCTACCTACGCCGTCCGGCATCCCGAGCGGGTGCGGACGCTCACCCTGCTTGACCCGGTGTTCGTCTTGCAGGGGCTACGCTGGCAGGTCTATCTCATCTCGCTGCCTGCGTCGTTGCCTTTCCTACCTTGCAGCTGGCACACCCGCATGCTTAGCACGATCGGCGGCGGCGCTGTCGACCTGGCCGACCCCGTGGCCCGGATGATCTCAGAGGCCACCGAGCACTACGTGGTGAAACTCCCGCCGCCCAAACGCTTCACCGACACTCAACTCCGAGGCCTGCACATGCCCGTGTACGCCGCGCTCGCCGCCCGCAGCATCATGCACCACGGTGCCCACGCCGCAGACGTCGCGCGAGCCGAGATTCCAGATCCGACCGTCGAACTCTGGCCTGACGCCACCCACTCCCTACCGATGGAACAAACCGCGCAGCTGGACCACAGGATGCTCGCGTTCATGGCCACCCACGAGGGCTGACGGCGGCAATAACGGCAATAACTAGGCCCCTTTCAACGCTCGGGAGAACCTCTGACCTTACTGAGGAGCGCGCAGATCTACCCCCCCGCGTCCGAAGAGTCGGTGGCCAGGAGGCAGCGGCCGGCGTCGCAGGCTGCCAGGGTGTTCTGAATGAGCCGCCGGGTGTGGCTGAGCGCGGTCATCTGAGCGTCGATCCGAGACTCGACCTGCTCGAGTCTCCAGCGCTCCGACGTGCAGGTTGCTCCGTTGCCCTCGTGGGCGGCGAGCGCATCGACAACTTCGTCGATCGTCAACCCCAATCGCTGGAGCTGGCGGGCCAGCATGACTCGGTCGAGGTCTCGCTGGACGAACGTCCGGTAGCCACCGGCAGTGCGCTGTGCCGGTCGCAGGACACCGCGACGTTCGTAGAAGCGGATCGCGTCGATCGACACGCCGACTACATCGGCGAATTCGCCGATCTTCATTGGGCGATCGGGCATCTCGCACCCCTTCCATGTAGCAC
>JBKOZG010000394.1:0-23223 GCA_046725775.1 Actinomycetota bacterium
ACCCATCCCTGAGTCGACCCGCGAACCGAACACGCACCCGAGCGCCGGATATCGCAGCGGAATCCTGCTCAGCCGTTACCGCATAGTCAAAGGGACGGTCCAGGTGAATGAGCGGAATATCGACAGCCACCCTGGCAACCGGGAGCGCGGGTTGGCTGAGCTCGGGCACACCAGATGATAGGCAGCGAGTTCCGACACTCGCGGCGAGCGTGGTTTGGCTGAGGTCAGCCGCGTACCGCCGCGGCCAGCACCTCGGCACGGTCGATGTTCTCCCAGCTGACCCCGGGCAGCTCGCGGCCAAAGTGTCCGTACGCCGCCAACTGCGCGTAGACCGGTCGCTTGAGATCGAGATCCCGAATAATCGCGGCGGGGCGCAGATCAAAGACCTGGAGCACCGCTTCCTGGATCTGCTCGACTGGCACCCGCTCAGTGCCGAAGGTCTCCACATAGAACCCGACCGGATGCGCCTTGCCGATCGCGTACGCCACCTGCACCTCGCAGCGGTCGGCGAGCCCGGCCGCTACCACGTTCTTGGCCACCCACCGCATCGCATAGGCACCAGAGCGGTCCACCTTTGAGGGGTCCTTGCCGGAGAACGCCCCGCCGCCGTGTCGCGACATTCCGCCGTAGCTGTCGACGATGATTTTGCGTCCGGTGAGCCCAGCGTCCCCCATCGGCCCGCCGATCTCGAAGCGTCCGGTGGGGTTCACCAACAGCCGATAGTCCGAAACATCCACCTGATAACGCTCCAGTATCGGGTCCACGACATGTTTGCGGACATCGGGCGCCAGCAGCGCCTCCAAGTCGATGTCGGCGGCATGCTGGGTCGATAGGACTACGGTGTCGACGCGCACCGGGCGATCGCCGTCATACTCGATGGTCACCTGGGTTTTACCATCGGGCCGCAAGTATGGCATCGTACCGTCCTTGCGTACCGCGGCGAGCTGTTCCGCCAGCCGATGCGCCAAGTCGATCGGCAGCGGCATCAACGATGGCGTTTCGTTGCAGGCGTAACCGAACATCAGACCCTGATCCCCGGCGCCTTGCAGATCGAGCACATCGGTGGATTCACCGGAGCGGCCTTCAAATGCCATGTCGACACCCTGCGCAATGTCGGGTGACTGTTGGCCAATGGCGATGGTGACACCGCACGAGCCCCCGTCGAAGCCCTTGGTTGAGGAGTCATAGCCAATGTTGATGACTCGCTCACGGACGACGCGTGGAATCTCCACGTACGACTCAGTGGTGACCTCGCCGGCGACCACAACGAGTCCCGTCGTCACCAGACATTCCACCGCGACCCGGCTGCGCGGATCCTGCCGCAGCAGCTCGTCGAGCACCGAGTCGCTGATCTGGTCAGCGATCTTGTCCGGATGCCCCTCCGTTACCGACTCCGAGGTGAAAAGTCTGCCAGTCATGAGATGAGAACCTACCGGCGTGCCCGCTGCCCAAGGGCCTCGTCCCAAATTTGATGCGCAAGCGTGTCCTTGCTCCCTGTAATCGGTCCAGTCACGCTTTCTGCGCTCAGTAGCGTTATCTGACTGTTGGTTTGACCGAAGACCAGATTGGGGCCGACCTCGTTCAAGACGAGCAGGTCGCAGCCCTTACGCGCGAGCTTGGCACGGCCCAGGTCAAGCAGTGTCTCAGCGGCACTCGGCGTCTCCGCCGCGAAGCCAACCAAGATCTGGCGAGCGTCGGTCCTAGCCGCCACCAGACTGGCGAGCACGTCGGTGGTCTGCACCAACGTCAGCTCGAGACCTCCGTCAGCTGATTTCTTGATCTTGGTCTGACTGGTGCTGGACGGCGTGAAGTCGGCCGGCGCTGCCGCCATGACCGCGATGTCGGCGTCCTTGGCAGCCACTGCCATGGCCCGTGCAAGGTCAGCCGTCGAGCTCACCGCCTCAACCTCAGTGCCCGGCGGAGCGGGCAGGCCCACATTTGCTGCAACCAGGCGCACGTCGGCACCGCGCAGTACCGCAGCACGAGCGAGCGCCCATCCCATCAGGCCTGAGGAGGAATTACCGATGAAACGTACCGGATCCAGGTGCTCGCGAGTTCCCCCGGCGCTGACGACGACCTTGAGGCCCGCCATGTCCTGACCGGCGGCGCGGACCGCGATGCTCGGGTCGGCCAGCACAGCGACCGCGACCGCAAGAAGTTCGGCGGGATCAGGGAGCCGTCCTGGTCCGGCGTCAGGGCCAGCGAGCCGTCCCGCATCTGGTCGCACGACGACAGCTCCCCGGCTCCGGAGCGTGTCGACATTGGCCCGGGTTGCAGCGTGCAGCCACATCTCACTGTGCATGGCGGGGGCAAAAACAATCGGGCAGTGCGCGGTCAGCAGCACATTGGTCAGCAGGTCGTCGGCGCGTCCTGACGCGGCCCGCGCGAGCAGATCGGCGGTGGCGGGCGCAACGAAGACCAGATCGATCTCCTGCCCGAGCTTGACGTGTGGCACGAGGTGCGCGTCGTCGAACACCGACGTGTGCACTGGTCGGCCGGACAAGGCACCCCAAGTGCTGGCCCCGACAAATTCCAACGCCGCCGCGGTCGGGACCACAGTGACGTCGTGGCCCGCACCTTGCATCCGACGCAAGAGTTCGCACGCTTTGTACGCGGCAATTCCGCCAGACACGCCGAGGACGATGCGACTCATCGCGCCCTCCTGTTGGTCACCGGCGGTGACTGCTCAAGCAGTCTCGAAGGGCGAGTCGGTGTCGGAGTCCTCTGACGACTCGGGGTCAACGTCTGTGCACGTCAGCTTGCCCTCGTTGACCTCGCGCAGCGCAATGGAGAGGGCCTTCTCCTGCACGGTGGTCTCGACCAGCGGGCCAACGTTGTCCAACAGGCCCTCGCCGAGCTGGGAGTAGTAGGCGTTGATCTGTCGAGCCCGCTTCGCCGCGAACAAGACCAGCTTGTACTTGGAATCTGATTTCGTCAGAAGCTCGTCGATCGGCGGATTGGTGATCCCCTCAGCAAGCAGATTCTTTCCAGACACGTATGAACCTTCGGTTTGGGTTGACAAGCCGCCGCACAGATGTACCGAATCAGATGAACTGAATCGACACACGCCCAAGTGCCAGCAGGCTACAGACAGAGCAAGGCTACCAAGTCTTTGACCGCCTGGCCTATTTCGCCGTTGACCACCACGAAGTCAAACTCGGCCTGAGCCGCCATCTCGGCTCGCGCAGTCTCCAGCCGCCGCTCCCGCTGCAGGGCCGACTCGGTCGCCCGCCCTACCTGTCGGCGTACCAGCTCTTCCCACGAGGGTGGTGCCAGGAACACAAACCGAGCGTCGGGCCAGCTGGCCCGTACTTGGCGTGCGCCCTGCAAGTCGATTTCCAACAAGGCGGGACGGCCTTGAGCGATCGCGTTCAGCACGGGGGCGCGTGGCGTGCCGTAGCGGTGGACACCATGCACCGTCGCCCACTCCAGCAGTGCATCTTCGGCGATGAGCGCATCGAACTCAGCAGCAGAGGCGAAGTGGTAGTGGACCCCGTCGATCTCACCTGGCCGTGGCGGTCGAGTGGTGACCGAAACCGAAACGAAGACCTCCGGATGTTCCATGGCGAGGTGCGCGACGACGGTTCCCTTGCCCACCGCAGTCGGACCCGAGACCACGGTGAGACGTGCTGGGGTCACGACTGGCCGGGCAGCGTGGACCGGTTGGAGAACTCGGCGATCAGGGCGGCGGTCTGGTGCTTGCCCAAGCCACGCAGTCGGCGATTGGCTGCGATATCGAGCCGTTCCATGACCTTGCTTGCACGGACTGTGCCTACTCGAGGCAGGGCCTTCAAGACATCGATGACTTTGGTGTGGGCAATGACATCGTCAGACTCAGCAAGGTCGAGCACCTGCGCGAGGCTGGACTCGCCGGAGCGAAGAGCCTGCTTGATCTCAGCACGGCGGCGGCGAGCCTCCGTCGCGGCATGGCGTGCTTGCTGGCGCTGTTCGTCGCTCAAAGGGGGAATCGTCACAGCTCGCGTCCTCATCTGGCGGCCAGGCATTTTGGATCCGCCATTTCGCGGCGAATCAGTTGGAGATTTGAGAACTTACCCCAACCCAATGGCTGCTTTCATCTCCCCCAGCATCCGTGTCGCGGCAGCCTGCAAACCAGCCGGTGTTGGACCTGCCGACATGACCTCGCGACTGGTGGATGGCAGCACGAATTGGATTGCGTCATGGAAGACGGCAGGGAGATCAGCGGCAGTGCCGCCTTGTGCTCCAAGGCCGGGAGCAAGGATCGATCCGTGGAGGGCTGTGAAGTCAGTCGCCGTCGGTCCAATGGTCGCGCCAACCACGACCCCCACCGGGCCGAGACCGGATCCTGGCTTGCAACGAGCGGCGTTTCGGCTGGCCGCCTCATCGATCACGATCTGGCCTACGGCACGACCATCGGCTGTCCGAGCGTGCTGGATCTGGCCACCTTCGGGATTGCTGGTCAGGGCGAGCACATAGACCCCGCGCCCGCTTCGATCGGCCAGCTCGATTGCGCCGTCCAATGAGCCGAAACCCAGGTACGGGCTGAGCGTCACAGCATCGGCGGCCAGCGGTGAGCCATCGCTGAGATAGGCCGCCGCGTACGCGTCCATGGTCGACCCGATGTCACCCCGTTTCACATCGAGCAGCGCAATGGCTCCGGCAGCTTTGATGTCGGCCAAAGTGCGCTCCAAAACAGAAATTCCGGCCGCACCGTAGACCTCGAAGAATGCCGACTGCGGTTTGAAGACCGGCACAATCCCGCCCAGTGCCTCAATCATGCCGCGAGCGCAGCGTTCCAGGCCTTGCACATCCGCAGCCAGGCCCCAGGAGACCAGCAGGCTGGGGTGTGGATCCACACCCACACAGAGCGGGCCGCGTTCGGATGTGAGAGCCCGAAGGCGTTCACCGTAGGAGCTGATCAGGTGCTCCTTCCACGTGTCGATCAGCGCGCAGTCGGTTCAGATCGGCGATCAGCGCAGGACCGCGGTAGACATAGCCGGTGTAGATCTGCAACAAACTGGCCCCAGCATCCAGCATCGCCTGGCCATCGTCGCGGCTCATGATGCCTCCGACGCCAATGATCGGCAGCGTCGTGCGGTCTGCCAGGAAGCGCACCACCTGGCGCGCGCGTCTGGCAAGTGGTGCTCCCGACAGCCCACCGGCTTCGGCAGCGAGCGGCTGGTCGCCTGAGATGCCATCTCGGCCCCACGTCGTGTTGGTGGCAATGAGGCCTTCGGCACCGACCTCGGTACACACGCCCACGACCTCCTCCAGTGCTGCCTCCGTCAAGTCAGGCGCCAGCTTGACGAAGATCGGCACCGGCACTGCGCCGGCGGCGATCCGCCACGCCTCATTCACCAGCGCGGAGATCAGCTCCGCCAGGGCTCGGGCATCTTGCAGGGAACGCAGTCCCGGGGTGTTGGGGCTTGAAACATTGATGGCGAGATAGTCCGCGTATCGAGCAACCGTACGGAGCGAGGCCAGGTAGTCCTCGACGGCCTCATCCAGCGGCACCTTCTTGGTCTTGCCGATGGAGATGCCGATCGGGATGCCAACGGCAAGATTGCCCCGGCTGACCTCGGCCGTTGCCAACCGATCCGCCAAGGCCGCAGCACCAAGATTGTTAAAGCCCATTCGGTTGATGATCGCGCGGCTCTCGGGTAGCCGGAATAGGCGGGGCTTGTCATTGCCTGGCTGCGGCTGCGCGGTGACGGTGCCCAGCTCGACGTAACCAAAACCGAGGGAGGCCCAGGTCCTGATTCCGACCCCGTCCTTGTCCATCCCAGCGGCGAGCCCGACCAGGCCCGGGAACTGGATGCCGGCGACAGTGGCCGGCGTACGGTGCCTGGCGCAGAGCCTGGCAAGGGCGGCCAGCGCCGGTCGGCTCCGTCCGATCCGCGCGATTGCGGCCAGGGTTTGCTCGTGAACGCGCTCCGGGTCGCCACCGTACGCCCGGAACAGCCGCGGTCGCAGCACGCCGCGGTAACCGAGATCGATGATCACGCTGCAGACAGCTCAGGAGGCATCGATGCTGCTCCAGGACTGCAGCGAGCGTACCCCCACATTGCCGGCAATGATCGACTCAATGCCTTGTACAGCGGCAGCGAGGCCTTGCACCGTGGTGACGCATGGGATGTTGCGGAGCACTGCTGCAGTGCGAATCTCGTAGCCATCGAACCGCGGCCGCCCGTCCGGGCTCAGCCCATGCGGAGTATTGAAGATCATGTCCACCTGGCCGTCCAAGATTGCCTGCACGATCGTCTTCTCCCCCTGCGGTCCGACGCCCTGGCTGAACTTGCGCACCGTGGTCACCACCACACCATGACGGCGCAGCATCGAGGCTGTTCCTGCAGTGGCCAAGATCTCAAAACCAAGATCAGCGAGCCGTTTCACAGGAAAGATCACGAATCGCTTGTCGCGGTTGGCCACGGAGATGAAGACAGTGCCTTTGGTTGGTAGCGGTCCGAAACCGGCAACCTGGCTCTTGGCGAAGGCCGTGCCGAAACTCAGGTCGATACCCATCACCTCGCCAGTTGACTTCATCTCCGGACCGAGGACGGTGTCGACCGAAATCCCATCCACAGTGCGGAAGCGGTTGAACGGCATCACCGCCTCTTTGACCGCGATCGGTGAGGGTGAGTCTTCGGTTGTGCCGTCGCCGGTTGCTCGCAACAGGCCCTCGCCCCGCAACAGGCGGACGGTCGCACCCAGCATGATGCGTGCGGCTGCCTTGGCCAGCGGGGTTGCCGTCGCCTTGGAGACGAACGGCACAGTACGCGAGGCGCGCGGGTTGGCCTCCAGGACGAACAGGGTGTCGCCAGCCATCGCAAACTGGATGTTGATCAAGCCACATACGCCGACGCCCTGTGCGATCGCCTCGGTCGAGCGGCGAATCCGATCCACCACCTCGGTACCGAGGGTGATCGGCGGCAGTGCGCATGCTGAGTCGCCCGAGTGGATACCTGCCTCTTCGATGTGCTCCATGACGCCGCCGAGGTAGAGGTCTGTGCCGTCGTAGAGGGCGTCGACGTCGATCTCGACCGCGTCGTCGAGGAAGTGGTCGACCAGCACGGGGTGGGCTGGTGAGACTTCGGTGGCCCGCTCGATGTAGGCCGACAGCGTCGACTCGTCGTAGACAATTTCCATCCCACGGCCACCGAGCACGTAGGAGGGCCGCACCAGCACTGGATAGCCGATCTCGTCGGCGATGCGTTTCGCCTCAACGAACGAACGCGCGAGTCCGTGCTTGGGAGCCGGCAGCCCGGTCTCCGCAAGGAGGCGGCCAAAGGCGCCCCGCTCTTCGGCGAGATGGATCGCCTCTGGGCTGGTACCCACAATCGGAACGCCGGCGTCCTTGAGCGCCTGAGCGAGTCGGAGCGGGGTCTGTCCACCAAGCTGCACGATGACCCCGGCCACTGGTCCCGCTGCCTGCTCGGCGTGCACCACCTCCAAGACGTCCTCGAGTGTCAGTGGCTCGAAGTACAGCCGGTCGGCGGTGTCGTAGTCGGTTGAGACCGTCTCGGGGTTGCAGTTGACCATGATCGTCTCGTAGCCGGCCCCATGGTTATCCTGCGAAGTCGACAGCGCCATCGCTGCATGGACGCAGGAGTAGTCGAACTCGATGCCCTGACCAATCCGGTTTGGTCCGCTGCCCAAGATCAACACCGCAGGCTTCTGGCGCGAGGCCACTTCGGTCTCGAAGTCGTAGCAGCTGTAGTGGTACGGAGTGCGCGCGGCGAATTCGGCGGCGCAGGTGTCCACCGTCTTGTAGACCGGCCGCACGCCGAGCGCCCACCGGACGCCGCGTACTACGTCCTCGCTCAGGTGCCGCAGGCTGGCGATCTGAGCGTCGGAGAAACCATGCCGCTTGGCTGTACGCAGCACGTCCGCGGTTAGCTCGGGCGCAGATTCGATCACGGTCGCGATCTCCAGCAGCAGCGCAAGCTGATCGACGAACCAGGGATCGATCTTGGTTGCCTGGTGAACCTGCTGCGGTGTGCCGCCGGCGCGGAGCGCTTGCATGACGACATTGAGCCGGCCGTCATGGGGTCGGGCAGCGCGCTCCAGCAGTTCCTCGGCTGACTCGGTGATCTCGCCCGTGAATAGGAAAGGTGCCTTCGGATCCTCCAGACTCCTGAGGGCCTTCCCCAGCGCCTCGGTGAAGTTGCGGCCGATCGCCATTGCCTCGCCCACGCTCTTCATATGGGTAGTCAGCGTGGAGTCGGCCGAGGGGAACTTTTCGAACGCGAACCGCGGGACCTTGACCACGACGTAGTCCAGCGTGGGCTCGAAGCTGGCCGGTGTCTGCTGTGTGATGTCGTTGGGAATTTCGTCAAGGGTGTAGCCGATGGCCACCTTGGCAGCGATCTTCGCGATCGGGAAGCCGGTGGCTTTCGAGGCCAAGGCCGAAGACCGCGACACTCGAGGATTCATCTCGATCACGATCAACCGCCCGTTGCGGGGATCGATCGCGAACTGAATGTTGCAACCGCCGGTATCCACCCCGACCGCACGAATGATGCCGATTGCAACGTCGCGCATCCGTTGAAACTCGCGGTCTGTGAGAGTCATCGCAGGGGCCACCGTGATGGAGTCGCCGGTATGCACACCCATCGGGTCGAGGTTTTCGATCGAGCAGACGATCACCACGTTGTCCGCCTTGTCCCGCATGACCTCGAGCTCGTATTCCTTCCATCCCAAGATCGACTCCTCGATCAAGACCTCGCTGGTCGGGCTGGCAGAGAGGCCGGCACCAGCTATCCGTCGAAGATCAGCTTCGTCGTGGGCGAACCCCGAGCCCATTCCGCCCATAGTGAAACTGGGCCGGACTACCACCGGATAACCAAGATCATCCGCAGCCCGCAGCACCTCTTCGATCGAGTGGCAGATACGGCTGCGGGCGACCTCGGCAGCGCCGCCAGGGATGTCGGCCAGCCGCTCCACGATCGCCTTGAACTGCTCGCGGTTCTCACCGCGCTGAATGGCCTCGATCGAGGCGCCGATGAGCTCGACTCCGTACCGCTCCAGAACGCCACTCTCGTGCAGGGCGACGGCGGCGTTCAGTGCCGTTTGACCGCCGAGAGTGGCGAGCAGCGCATTCGGACGCTCCTTCGCGATGACCATCTCGACGAATTCAGGGGTGATGGGCTCGACGTAGGTCGCATCCGCGAACTCCGGATCAGTCATGATCGTCGCGGGGTTGGAGTTGACCAAGATCACCCGGAAGCCCTCATCCCGCAAGACCCGGCAGGCCTGAGTTCCTGAATAGTCGAACTCGCACGCCTGCCCAATGACAATCGGTCCGGATCCAATGACCAAGATCGATTCGATGTCAGTACGCCGCGGCATTAGGCCTCCCGCCCTTCGACAAGCTCAGGGCGTATTGCTGATGTGCCCTGAGCTTGTCGAAGGGCCATGAGATCGACAAATCTGTCAAAGAGGTAGCTGGCGTCGTGCGGGCCGGCGGCGGCCTCTGGGTGGTACTGCACCGAAAACGCCAGCAGCCTGCTGTCGGTATCGATGAGCTGCAGGCCCTCGACGACGTCGTCATTGAGGCATATGTGGCTGACCTCGGCGACGCCGTATGGCGTCTGATGCCGTTCCCCAGGCGCTGCCGCGACCGCGAACCCGTGATTGTGGGCAGTGACCTCAACCTTGCGGGTAGTGAGGTCCATCACTGGCTGGTTGAGGCCGCGGTGCCCGTAGCCCAGCTTGAACGTCTCGAAGCCAAGTGCGCGACCGAGGAGCTGGTTGCCGAAGCAAATGCCGAAGAACGGGATGCGGGCTGACAGTACGGCCCTGAGGAGCGCCACCTGCTGGTCAGCCGCTTCTGGGTCGCCGGGACCGTTTGAGAAGAACACGCCGTCCGGCTGCAGTGCCTGGATCTCGTCGAAGGAGATCGTTGACGGCACCACGTGAACCTCCAGGCCGCGCTGTGCCATCCGTGCCGGAGTCATGGACTTGAGGCCGAGGTCGACCGCAACCACGCGGAATCGCGGCTCACCTTCTGGCCTCACGATGTAAGCCTCATTGGTGCTCACCTCATCGGCGAGATGAGCGCCCACCATCAAGGGCTGAGCCTGGACGCGTTCCAGGAGAACTGCTGCATCGGTTTCAACGCTGGAGACGCCTATCCGCATGGCGCCTCGCTCTCGTATGTGGCGGGTGAGGGCACGAGTATCGACCTCACACATGCCGACGATGCCCTGGGCGCGTAACTCGTATTCCAGGTTCCGGCGGGACCGCCAGCTGGAGGAGATCCGAGCTGCGTCGCGTACCACGTAGCCAGCGACCCAAATGCGGCTAGATTCGCTGTCCTCGTCATTCCACCCGGTGTTGCCGATATGCGGCGCCGTCGCAATAACCACCTGGCGGTGGTAGCTGGGATCGGTCAGGGTTTCCTGATAACCCGACATGCCGGTCGCGAAAACTGCTTCACCAAAGGTCTCACCGATAGCACCAAAGGCCCGTCCGACGAAGCTGCGGCCGTCCTCAAGCACCAGGAGCGCCGGCGGATGCGACTCAACCACCGAATTTTCCGGGCGCACGATGGGCTGTGAGCATGACCGCCCTTTCCTGCCTCAAGGGACGGGACGTGAAGGTTTGGGCCGCCATAGAGGTTATCAGCGAATCCGGCTGCCTCCTGACAGCGAGAGAAACGTGACTGATCGGGTCAGCTGGCCGATTCCTGCGGTGGGTCCGGGGCGCCCTGCCAGATTGTGTGGGCGAACTGGGCGTCGCCGAGGGGATGCGTTCCGGTGGCGTTGACCAAATAGATGCGGTGATGGGCTGATCGCCATCCAGGTGCCGGGTTCGGGTTGTCCGACCTGCCAGCCGCCGTGGGTTTATCGGTGGCGGCGGTGTGTGTGCGAGATGCACATACACCACGGCGCGTGGCCGGGCACGGTCGGGGTCGAACGGCGGCCCTTTTTAACTGCATACAAGATCGCGCATCGTACGGCGTACGAGCCGGGCTGTCGTCGGCACCAAGGTCAACCGACGGATCTCCGCAATGATTAGGGTGTGTTCGTTGGCCTCGGCTGCCGCGAGGGTGATGGCAGCATCCAAATGCACCACAACGCGCACTCAATATAAAGTCTTGGTCTGCCACTCCAGGGCCGATTCGGCACACCGCCGCAAAGGGACAACACCACGTTGATCCGGACAACACTTAAGACAGCGATTAGTTGCCGCTGCACCGAGCCTGCCGTCAAGCTTGCGACACGCGCTGGAGCAAGTACTTGCGCTCGATCGGATTCGTGACTAATTCGAGGGCTCGTTGATACGCAGCTTTCGCTTCCTCAGTGCGGCCCGTCCTGCGGAGCAGGTCGGCCCTGGCCGCATGAAACAGGTGATATCGGTCAAGGTTGTCGGCAAGCGGCTCGATCAGCGCCAGCCCTGCATCAGGTCCATCAGCCATGGCAACTGCAACCGCCCAGTTCAGCTCGATCACCGGAGACGGCGACATCAACTTCAGCACGCGATACAGCGTCGCGATCTCTGGCCAGTCGGTGTCCTCAGGTCGGGGCGCTTGCGCGTGAAGCGCGGCAATCGCCGCTTGCACTTGGTAGGGACCAGGTCGCCGCGTGGCCACGGCCGCATCGAGCTTCGCAAGCCCTTCGTCGATCATCTCTTGATCCCAGCGAGCGCGATTCTGATCCTCCAGCAGCACGAGATCGCCACGCTCGTCAACCCGGGCATGACGTCGGGCATGCTGCAGCAGCATCAGCGAGAGCAGTCCCATAGTCTCCGGCTCGCCCGGCATTAGCCCGTCCACTACACGTACCAGCCAGATGGCCTCGTCGCACAGCTCGACGTTGAGCAACTCGCCCTCGGTCGAGGTGTAGCCCTCGTTGAAGATCAGATAAAGGACGGCGAGCACACCGCTGAGGCGCTCGGCCAGCAGCTCATGGGGCGGCACCCGGTAAGGGATCCCTGCATCCCGAATCTTGCGTTTCGCCCGGACGAGACGCTGCTGGACCGTCGGCTCGCTTATCAGGAACGCGCGAGCGATTTCACGCGAGGAAAGTCCGCCGACTGTGCGGAGCGTGAGCGCGACCCGCGCCTCCATCGGCAGGGCGGGATGGCAGCATGTGAAGATCAGCCGTAGCCGCTCGTCAGGAATCTGCTGATCGTCCGATCCCAGCATCTCAAGCGCCCGGACCTCTTCAGCTTGCACCTCCTTGACGGCTCCCACACGCCCCCGTCGGAGGCGATCGATCGCCCGATTGCGGGCAGTTGCGATGATCCATCCACCAGGGTTATGCGGAAGTCCTCGCTCTGGCCAGGTGCGAAGCGCCTGCTCAAAGGAGTCCTGGACCGCTTCCTCAGCCAGTTCGAAGCTGCCGGTCACCCGGATCAGGGCCGCGACCGCCCGCCCCGCCTCATGGCGGAACAGGTGGTCGACATCCCTGCGTGTCTCGGCCGTCGCCTCAGCCCTCCGGCTGGTCCGGGAACGCCTGGATCGGTCGCAGCTCGATCGTGCCGAACATTGCGCCGGGACAGCGACTGCCCGCCTCGATCGCGTCGTCCGCGTTGGCCACGTCGAGCACGTAATAGCCGCCGAGCTGCTCCTTGGTTTCGGCGAAGGGGCCGTCAGTGACGATGAGCTTGCCATCGGCCGCCCGGACCGACGTCGCCGTCGAAGTCGGCTGCAGTGCTTCGCCGGCCAGATACCAGCCCTTCTCTCTGAGCCAGTCGCCGTACTCGTACCAGACCTTCGCCTCTGCGGCTTGCTGATCTGGAGGTGTGTTCGCTCTTGCCGCTTCCATCGCTGCTTCGCTGCCATAGATCAACAGCAGGTACTTCATGCGCCCTCCTCACGCTCCGGGCGGTCTCTCCGCCCTCTCACCCTATTGACGAATGCGCTCACCGTTCCTCGACGGTGCTGTGATTGAGTGCCTTCCATGGCTGACTCCTCCGCCACCGACTTCACAGTGCGCCCGATTGGACGCGTCCAAAGTCCACTCGTCTCGACGGCGGATGCGCCGCGGCAGGGGGACGAAGGCGCACCCGATGCCTACCTGGTCCTGGATCCCGATCTTCAAACGGCCCTGGACGGCATAGCGGTCGGCACCGAGATCATCGTCCTGAGCTGGCTGCATGAGGCCGACCGCACCGTCTTGAGGGTCCATCCGCGCGGAGACCTGAACCGACGAGAGGCGGGTGTCTTCAGCACCAGGGCACCGAGCCGGCCTAATCCGATTGGCCTACATCGGGTACGCGTACTCGATATTGATGGGGTACGCGTACATGTCAGCGGTCTGGAACTGATCGACGGGACGCCGGTCATCGACCTCAAGCCGGTCCTGTCGAGGATTGAGGAACGTTAAGCCGGTTGCTTAGCTGACGCTGGACGTCGCCACAGCGCGCAGCACCCCGTTCACGAACGCAGGGGAGTCTTCGGTGGACAGCTCAGAGACAAGCCGAACCGCTTCGGAAACTGCAACTGCGTCGGGCACCTCGCCGTAGTCGATTTCGAAGACGGCGATCCGCAACACATTGCGATCGACCCGAGGCATCCGCGGCACAGTCCAGCCCGGGGCCAGGCATGCGCTGATCCGGGCATCGATCTCGTTCGCTTGGGCGACCACGCCGCGCACCAGCTTTGTTGTGTAGGCGCGAACCGGCGGATCGGCAGCAGCGGCTCGCTCCTCCAGAGTCGCGACGGGGTCAACCCCACGAAGCTCCGCCTCAAACAAGATGTCCAGCGCCCGCTTGCGGGCCCTGCTGCGCGACGAGCCGCGACCCCGTCGTACGGGGTCAGTCTCGGGGCCAGCGGGCTCGCTCATGATGACTCAGTGTTGCGTCGCTAGCTGCCAACGCGGCTTAGATATTCGCCGGACCGGGTGTCGACCTTGACTTTTTCCCCGGTGGTGAGGAAAAGCGGAACCTGGATCTGCAAGCCGGTCTCGACGGTGGCCGGCTTGGTGCCGCCAGTGCTGCGGTCACCCTGTAGACCCGGCTCGGTATAGGTGATCACCAGCTCGACCGAAGCCGGGAGGTCAACATAAAGCGGAGTATCGTCGTGTATGGCCACCGTCGCCACCTGTCCCTCGAGCAGATAGTCCTTTGCGTCCCTGACGGTCTCGTCCGCGATGGTCAGCTGATCGTAGGTGCTGGTGTCCATGAACACGAAGCCGGAACCGTCGTGGTAGAGGTACTGCATCTCGCGCCGGTCGACGTTTGCCGTATCCACCTTCGTGTCGGCGGTGAAGGTCTTATCTACGACCTTGCCCGACAGCACATGCTTGAGCTTGGTGCGTACCACCGTGTTGCCCTTGCCCGGTTTGTGGTGCTGAAACCAGACAACGGACCAGAGCTGCCCGTCCAAGTCCAAGACCATGCCGTTCTTGAGATCGTTCGTCGACGCCACGCCTTGCCACCCCTTCTTCACTAAGCTGCTCGCGCATCGCGGGCAGCGGCCCAGTTTAGACCCAGGTGGAGGTCGTCAGACCATGCTGAAACCCGGGCTCAGCGTGGCTCGGCCAGTTATCGCCCGCAACAGCTCGACGCCACGGCCGAGCAGCACCGCCGCCGTCGCGGCGACTCGGGCTACCTCACCGAGCAACTGGTCGCTGAACTCCGGCGGTTCAATCCGCGGTACGGCAGCGGCGATGTCCAGGCTGTGCACCACCAGCTCGAAGGTGCGGGTGGAAAGGTAGCTCTCCAGGCGCATGCCACCTGCCGCGGTCAGGATCAGCGGATCGCCGGCCACGTCCAGTCGGGCAAATACCCGACTGGCGAGGGCATCAACGAACTGCGCGGGATCCCCGCCGAGTGCACGGCCCGCTTCCACACCTCTCACGGCTACCGCGGCGTGGTCGGTCTCGGCCATGGCCATGTAGTACGCCGCCGAGCTAGGCACGTCTTCGACCTCAGCCGGACGGCCGAGGTAGGTCTCCACGGTCACCATTGACCGCGATGTGTGCCCCACCAGCGAACGCAGATCCCACTCCCCCAGCCCTGGCCCATCCCAGCTGTCTGCTGGTATGCGGCGGACCAAGTTGGCAAAAGCCTGCGCCGCCTCAGCGAAGGTTTCCCGGACATTGAGCTCCCCCCAAGCCTCGATCATGCTCGACATCTTCGCCCTTCTTAGGCCTAGGCCGACACTGCGGCGTACGCGGTGCGTAGCAGGTCCTCCTCTGGTGCGGCGAGGATCTCCGCGCTGGCCAGGCTGTTCAAGATCACAAACCGCAGTGTCGAGCCTCGGGTTTTCTTGTCGAGGGCCATGATCTGAAGGAGGTCATCGAACGCGTCCGCAGCGTAGCTCGTGGGCAGGCCCACGCACGACAGCACCGCACGATGACGACTGGCTGCTGCCGGGTCCAGCCGGCCAGCGAGCCTAGCCAACTCGGCGGCATAGATCATGCCGACGCTGATGGCATCACCGTGGCGCCATGCGAAGCGTTCCCGTCGCTCGATCGCATGACCAACAGTGTGGCCGTAGTTGAGTAGCTCCCGGCCGACGGTGGATCCAGTCGACGTGGTCTCACGGAAGTCAGCTGTCACGACGCGTGCCTTCACCGATACTGCCCTCTTGATCAGCTCGTGGAGCAGTGGAGAATCGGGGCGCACTGATGACGCCGGATCTGATTCGATCATCGTCAAGATCTCGGGATCGGCGATGAACCCGCATTTGATCACTTCCGCCAGACCGGCAACCAGGTCCGCCTGCGGCAATGTCGACAGCGCCTCAAGATCACACACCACACCGACCGGCTCGTAAAAACACCCGACGAGGTTCTTGCCTTCCGCTGTGTTGATCGCGGTCTTACCACCCACTGCGGCATCCACCATGCCGAGAAGGGTGGTCGGCACCATCACCGCTCGTACGCCGCGCAGCCAGGTGGCTGCCACAAAGCCAGCCAGATCGGTGGTAGCCCCGCCGCCGAGGCCTACGACTGCGTCGGAGCGCGTGAAGCCAGCATTACCGAGAATTGACCAGCAACGTTCGGCAACTGCGACGCTCTTCGCGGCTTCCGCGTCAGGCACATCGATGCGGACCGGCTCCAGGCCCGCTGTGGTCAGCAGGTGTGACAGCCGCTCTGCCGTCTTGATCATCGTCGGCGGATGCAGCAGCGCCACCCGTTGCACGCCCCGGCCCAGCATGTTGGGCACCTCGGCCAGCAGTCCGTAGCCGACAAGCACCTGGTAGGGTCTCTCCGCCGCCACGGTGATCCGAGCCGGTTCAGCGGTGGGCAGCATGCCCGTTCATGATCATCTCGACGACCTCGGCAGGAGTCGTGTGATCGGTGTCGACCACATCAGTCGCCACCTCTGCGTAGAGCGTCGCTCGCTCATTGAGCAGCTTCAGCAGCCGACCGCGGACATTGCCGAGCAGCAACGGACGGGCGGTATCGAGACCAACTCGCTTAACGGACTGGCTCAGGCCGATCCGCAACCAGACCACGCGATGGCCATGCAGAGCCGCCCGGGTAGCAGGCGACAAGACCGCACCGCCGCCGAGGGCCAGGACACCGGGTAACTCGAGCAGTTCGCCGGTGATCCGCTCCTCAAGTGCGCGGAACGCCGCTTCCCCATCGTCGGCGAAGATCTCAGCAATCGACTTTCCGGCCTGCTCGACGATGACGGCGTCGACATCGCGAAAGGGGACGGCGAGGCGTCTCGCGAGCATGGCTCCGACAGTGCTCTTACCGGAGCCAGGGGCACCGACGAGGACGACCGACGCGTCGTGGAGTTCAGTGTTGGGCTCGGGGTCGACGCTCATGGCTGGTGCCGCACCTGAAGTCCTCGATCCGCTAGTTGCTTCAGATAGCTCTCGTAGTTTCGCCTTGTTTCAGCCACCGAGTCGCCGCCGAATTTCTCCAATGCCGCATTGGCCAGCACGAGGGCGACCATCGCCTCGGCGACCACGCCGGCCGCCGGTACGGCGCACACGTCCGAGCGCTGGTGATGGGCGACTGCGGCCTCCCCCGTCACCACGTCTACGGTACGCAGAGCCCGCGGAACAGTCGAAATTGGCTTCATCGCCGCACGCACCCGCAACACCTCACCGGTGCTCATACCTCCCTCGGTGCCCCCTGATCGGTGTGACGCCCGGGCAATGCCCTGTTCACCCGGCACGATCTCGTCGTGGGCCGCGCTGCCTCGGCTGCGAGCAAGCTCGAATCCATCACCGACTTCGACACCTTTGATCGCTTGGATCCCCATGAGTGCCCCCGCCAGCTGCGCGTCCAGCCGGCGATCCCAGTGGACATGCGAACCCAGCCCAGGCGGCAAACCCCAGACAACCACCTCGACAACGCCGCCGAGTGTGTCGCCATCCTGCTGTGCCCGTTCTACCTCAGCCACCATCGCGGCGCTCGCAACGGGGTCGAAGCAGCGAACCGGATCATCATCGATAGCGGCTAAGTCAGCCGCGCCCGGGATCAATCCGGCAGGCGCCCTCGCAGTGCCAAGCTCAACAACATGGCTCAGCAGGCTGATGGCAAGCGCCTGTTGCAAGAATGCGGTTGCTACCCGGCCGAGCGCCACCCTGGCCGCGGTTTCCCGGGCGCTGGCGCGCTCCAGTATCGGCCGCGACTCCGCAAAGTCGTACTTCTGCATGCCCACCAGGTCAGCGTGGCCAGGCCGCGGCCTGGTCAGTGCGGCGTTACGGGCCTGTCCCTCGAGTTCTGACTGCGGAACAGGGTCGGCTGCCATCACCGTCTCCCACTTCGGCCACTCGGTATTGGCTACCTGTATGGCGATCGGGCCGCCTTGGGTCTCGCCATGCCGAATCCCGCCCAGGATTGTGACAGCGTCGGCCTCGAACTTCATCCGCGCGCCCCGCCCAAATCCCAACCGGCGGCGAGCCAGGGCATCGGCGATGTCGCCGCTGGTGATGAGAACATGAGCCGGCAACCCCTCCAGGATTGCCACCAGTGCCGGACCGTGCGACTCGCCCGCGGTGAGCCATCTGAGCATGATCAGCAGTCTTGCACGCGCTGGCGATCGAGGAGTTCAGATTCCAAGGCGGCGTAAAGGACGTCGGCTGCGACCGAACGGCCGGTCATCAGCTCGATCTGCAATAGCGCCTGCCCGATCAGCAAATCAAGGCCGGTGACGACTGTGCAGCCGGCTCGCTTGGCGGCCATCACGAGCGCAGTCGGCCACGGATCGTAGATGATGTCGATGATCAGCGGGGCACTGGCAGCCACAGCCTGGGCGATGCCATCGGCGGCTCCGGAGACGACCGTTGAAACGACAAGGTCGGCGTCCGGGGCCTGGCTTGACCAGGGTGTGACTTCAAGCTGCACGCCCAATTGGGCGCTCAGGGTCCTGAGCGCCTCGGCCCTGGCCGGCGTGCGGGCCATAACGGTCACCAGCTGCGCGCCGAGCTCGCTTGCGGCGATCAGTGCGGCCCGTGCGGTTGCTCCCGCGCCCAGGATGGTGACCTTCGGCAACGGCGCCGCAGCCACCTGCCCCACCGCCCAAATCAAGCCGCCCACGTCGGTGTTGTAGATCCAGCGTTCGCCGCCATCTAGGACCAGCGTGTTGCCAGCGCCTGCCAGCCTGGCCAGCTGGTCCACCTGACCCAGCTCCAAGACCGCGACTTTGAGCGGCATTGTCAGGCTCAGACCGCGCCAGGATGCATCGAGCTGGCGGACAAAAGAGGCGAGCCCGAGCACTCCTACCTCAACCCGGTCGTAAGTCCAATTCAGGCCGAGATGGGCATAGGCGGCACGGTGCAGAGTTGGTGAAAGCGAATGTTCGATCGGCGAGCCGAGCACAGCGCAGCGCCTCATGCCAGCCTGCGCGCGGAGGTCACCTCTCACATCGGCCAGGGTGGGACTGGCACCAGGTTTGGAACTCCAGACGGCTCTTTTCGAAGTCCGCGTGATTCTCTGCGAACTTCGTCTCGCCAGTATCCAAGTTCACTGTGACGAAATAGAGCCACTTGCCCTTCTCGGGGTTCGCCGCCGCCGCGAGCGCCGCCTTCCCAGGCGCCGAAATTGGCCCGGGCGGCAGTCCTGTGTAGCGGTAGGTGTTGTACTTCGACTTGCTTTGGCGGTCCTTCGGCGTGGTTGTGGTGGTCTTGAGATTCTCTGCGTAGGTCACAGTCGAGTCGAGCTCGAGTTTCTTGTCCTTTGCAAGACGGTTGTAGATGACCCTCGCGACCCTGGCACGGTCGTCCTCTCTGCGCACCTCACGTTCGATGATGCTGGCCACGATGAGTACCTCGTACGGTGTCAGCTTGAGCCTCTTGGCATCAGCCTCGAACTCGATCTCGCGGGTGACCGCCTTGTACTGGTCGACCATTTGCCTCAGGGTCGAGGTTGCCGTCGAGTCGGCGGTCAGCTCGTAGGTCTCAGGAAAGAGAAACCCTTCCGGTCGCTGCTTGGCGTATTTGGGCAGGTTGAGCACCTTCGGCTTGTCCAGGGCGGCTTGGTACGCCGATTTCTTGATCTTGGTGCCCTTCACCAAAGCATCCACCTGGGCGCTGAGCCGAAGTCCCTCGGGGATGGTGAACTGCAGGCGAATCTTCGAGCTACCGGGATTGATCAGTAGCCGGAGTGCGTCAATCGCCTTCATCTTGGTCTTCATGAGGTATCTGCCGGCCTGGACGCTGGTCGCCCGCTCCTCAGAGCGCACGGCCTGGTCCCAAGCCTTCCTCGACTTGACCACATCGCGGTCCACCAGGATGCCGCCGATCACGTCCAAGGATGCGCCTTCAGGTACGTCGACGAGCATCTTCGTAGTGCCAGGGCCGGGATAGTCGGGGACCTCACCGAAGGTAGATAAAAAGGTGCTGGTCTTGTCCCAGACGAAGTACCCGCCGAGCAGCAGTACGGCGGCGGCGACAAAGACCGCGAAGCAACCCTTCGCAGTACGCGCTATCTCTTTCGATTGGCTCGGCGGGGCCTCCGGGTCGAGCATCGATGACACGCTTGCTTATCTCCCTCAGGTTTGCAGAGGCCTCTCCTGCCCTTCGCCGCCAGGCAGGTCCGGCCCTTCGCTAACCGGGCCGCCAGGAGGTGATACTAGCTCCCCCGGCGGGATTTCCCGGGATTGTTCAAAGGCCAAAGCATGCTCGAGAATGGCAACCGCGGCCGCGGCGTCGATCAACTCCCGTTGCTCCCTGGCCCGCTTTCCGCCCTCGGAGAGACGCTGCGAGGCCGTAACGGTCGTGAGCCGCTCGTCAACCAGCCGAACCGGCACCCTGACCGCACCAGCGAGCATGCTGGCTCGGCCCCGAGCCTTCGCCGCAGCCGGCCCCTCGCCGCCACTCAAACTCCTCGGAAACCCCACGAGCACCTCGATCGGCCGGTACTCATCGACCAATGCAACAAGGTGGGTGATTTCGGCTGCGCCTGCTTGGACCGTCCTCACCGGATATGCCAGCACCCCGTCCCGGTCACACGCCGCAACCCCGATCCGCGCATCCCCCCAATCGAGCGCTATCCGCACACCGCGTCGCATCTGTCTTGGTCCTCTCTTGCACGTGGGGCAGCGCGGCCGTGAACGGTGCCGGGTGCCGGGAAAACGTGGTGGTCAAGCCCGGCGCCACGGAAGGGTCTTGTCGCCTTGGGTTTCAAGCATCTTAGGTTTCCCGACGCCCGGCACCGTCCCCGCCCGCTCTGCTTGTCCAGCCGCGCGCTGAACGTCACCTGAGGCCGGGACCCAGCCTCGGAACGCGCTGCAGCCTTGGCGGAACCCGCGCGACCTGCGCGGAGGCGAAGGGCTGCGGCGCACATGCGAAAACCTAAGATGCTCGAAACTGACGCTCACAAGGTCTGCGCGTCCGCCAAAATCAACCACCACGTTTTCGCATGCCGCCGCCGAGTCCTTCGCCGAAGGAGTAAGAAAGCGCGCGGCCAATTAGGACTGCAGCGCGTGTCCGATGGCGTACTCCACGGCTTTGAGGGCATCTTCCGCGCGGCCGCCGTCAGAACCGCCGCCTTGGGCGATGTCGGCCTTGCCCCCACCACGACCTCCGAGGGTCTCGCTGGCAACACGTACCAGCTCGCTAGCGTCCAGACCGCGGTCCCTGGCGCCCTGGGTCGTCACGATGACAACACTCGGCTTGTCGGCCGTTCCGCCAACCAGGGCCACCACTGAGGCGGTGTCTTGGACGCGGTTGCGGATCTCAAAGGCAAGGGATCGCAGGTCGTTACCGGACAGGCCGTCGGCGTGGTGGGCAATGTAGCCAACCCCCCACATGTCGTAGCTCTTGGCGACAATGCTGCCGATGTCGGACAAGACGGTTTGGCTCCTCAGGTCCGCGATCCGCTTCTCAGCCTCCTTGAGCTGCGCAACGAGTTTGTTGATCCGGTCGGGGAGCTGCTCAGGCTGCACCTTGAGCGTGTCGCTAAGTCCCAGCACGAGCGACCGTTCTTTGGCGAGGTAGCGGAAAGCCTCGATGCCGACAAACGCCTCCACGCGACGGACGCCTGAGCCAACGCTCGACTCGCCAGTCATGGTGACCAGTCCGATCTGGGAGGTGTGTTGCACGTGGGTTCCGCCGCACAGTTCTCGGGACCAGGGACCGCCCATCTCGACGACCCGCACTTGTTCGTCGTAGGTCTCGCCGAACAGCGCCAGCGCACCGATCTCGCGAGCCTTTGCCAGCGGCATGATGCTTGCACTGACGTTCAGGTCCTTGCGAATCGCTTGGTTCGCAGCCTCCTCGACGTCGGCGCGGATCTGTTGGCTCAGCCCGCTCTGCCAGGCGAAGTCGAGCCGCAGATAGCCCGGTTTGTTGTACGAGCCGCTCTGCAGCGCGGTCGGGCCCAGCACCTGTCGTAGCGCTGCATGCATCACATGAGTTCCCGAATGTGCTTGGCAGGCTCCGAGACGCCATTCACCATCGACCGCGGCCAGCACCTGAGCGCCGCTGAGCAGTTCGCCCTCTTTGACCCGCACACGATGCACAATCAGGCCTTTCACGGGCCGCTGCACATCGACGACCTCCAGCTCCACGCCGTCGCCGATGATCCGGCCGGCATCGGAGTCCTGGCCGCCCGACTCGGCATAGAACGGCGTCTGCTCCAGGACAACCTCGACGAGCTCGCCCTCCTCGGCGGCCTCAGCGAGCATGCCGTCAACGACGATGCCCCGAACCTTCGACTCGGTGCTGAGCTCGGTGTAACCGGTGAACGGCGTTGGTCCGAGTGCGCGCAACTCGCGGTAGATCTCCACCGCCTGAGCGCCTGCTTTCTTGGACTTGGCGTCGGCCTTGGCCCGGTCCTTCTGCTCCTGCATCAGCCGACGGAAACCTCCCTCATCGACGCTCAGGCCCTGCTCGGTAGCCATTTCCAGAGTCAGATCGATGGGGAAACCGTAGGTGTCGTGCAGCTGGAACGCCCGCTCGCTGCTGAGAACGGTTTGCTGCTCCCGCTTGGCATCGGCTACGGCAAGTTCGAAGATCTGGGTACCGGTGGCCAGGGTTCGCCGGAAAGCATCCTCTTCTGCGTATGCGATCTGGGAGATCCGTGCCCAGTCAGAGGCGACTTCGGGGTAGGACTCGGCCATTAGATCGCGGCTGATCGGCAACAGCTCGGGCAATACCGGATCCCTTACGCCGAGCAGTCGCATGGCACGTACCACACGTCGCAGGAGCCGGCGGAGCACGTAGCCGCGGGCCTCGTTGCCTGGTGTGACGCCATCGGTGATCAACATCAGGCCGGATCGAACGTGGTCCCCGACCACGCGCAGCCGCACATCATCTTCGTGCTGGTCGCCATAGCGTTTGCCTGCAAGCTGCGCCGCATAGTCGATCACTGGGTAGACCTGGTCGATCTCGTAAAGGTTGTCCACCCCCTGCAAGAGGTAGGCAACCCGCTCCAGACCCATGCCGGTGTCGATGTTCTTCCGCGGCAGCGGACGCGCCACGTCGAAGTCGTCTTTCTTCCGGATGGTGGATAGTTCCTCTTGCATGAAGACCAGATTCCAGATCTCCAGGAAGCGATCCTCGTCAACTATCGGCCCGCCGTCCGGGCCATACTCCGGACCACGGTCGACCCAGATCTCGCTGCACGGCCCACCAGGGCCCGGAATGCCCATGTGCCAGTAGTTGTCGAGGAGGCCGCGGCGTTGAATTCGCTCCGGCGGTAGGCCAGCAATGCTCGCCCACAAAGCTGCAGCCTCGTCGTCGGAATGCAAGACGGTGACCCAGATCTTGTGTGGGTCAAACCCGTAGCCGCCAGCCTCTTGCGAACCGGTGACCAGATCCCAGGCGTACCGAATCGCCTCGGCTTTGAAGTAGTCGCCGAATGAGAAGTTCCCGTTCATCTGGAAGAA
>JBKOZG010000213.1:0-4353 GCA_046725775.1 Actinomycetota bacterium
GACGTAGCCTAACTCACCGATTCGAGGACAAGTCAAAACTCCACAAGGGCTGGACTTGCCGCATGCTCAGATCAACGGCATTTCGTAAAACCGCGCAATAGCAGAAAACTCGTCGACCTTCAGGCTGGCGGCACCGACGAGACAACCGTCTATATCTGGCTGAGCCATCAAGGCGGCAACGTTCCTCGCATTGACCGATCCACCGTAGAGGATCCGAATCCGGTCTGCGACCTCGCTGCCATGCTGCACCCGGATCCAACCGCGGATCGCCGCACACACTTCCTGAGCGTCCTCGGGCGTGGCGACACGGCCAGTCCCGATCGCCCAGACCGGCTCGTACGCGATGACCATATTCGCAACCTGCTCCGACGTCAGACCAATGAGCGCGCCCTCCACGTGGTGCAGTGTGTCGGGCACATGTCGGAATTGCTCTCGCACGGCGAGACGCTCGCCGACGCAGACGATCGGGACTACGCCGCGCGAAACAGCCTTCAAGGTCTTGGCGTTCACCACATTGTCATCCTCGCCGTGGAAGCGGCGCCGCTCGGAGTGCCCGACGACGACGTAGCGGCAGCCCAGCTTCACCAGCATGTCTGCAGAGATGTCGCCGGTGTAGGCGCCGTTGTCGAAGGCGGAAACATCCTGGGCGCCATACCCGATCTCCAGCCGGTCGCCATCCACCAGCGTTTGCACGGTCCGCAGATCGGTGTACGGCGGCAGCACGACCACCTCGGACTTTTCCGGGTCGTGCTTCTTGTCCTCCAGCGTCCAGGACAGCTTCTGTAATAGCCCAACAGCCTCGACATGGTTAAGGTTCATCTTCCAGTTGCCGGCCATTAGTGGCTTGCGTGTCATCCCCTATACCCCATCATCGAGAACGGCCAAGCCGGGCAGGGTCTTGCCCTCCAGATACTCCAGGCTGGCGCCACCGCCAGTCGAAATATGACCGAACTCGTCGTCTCGGAAGCCAAGATCACGTACCACGGCTGCGGTGTCGCCACCACCGATGACCGACAATCCATCGATCTCGGTGGCCGCCTGCGCGACCGCTCTGGTCCCAGCAGCGAAGCTCTGCCATTCCGCGACGCCCATCGGGCCATTCCAGAAGATTGTCTTGGCTTTTCTGATAGCGCCTGCGAAGACCCGCACCGAGTCTGGGCCAATGTCCAGCCCGAACTGATCAGCCGGCATCGCGTCGGCGGACACTATGGTCGGTTGGGCGTCGGCCGACACTTCTGGCGCCACCACAATGTCGGAGGGCAGCAAAATCTGCTTCCCCCCAGCGGCAGCTGCATTGAGGTATCCCCGTACCGTCTCGATCTGATCTTGCTCGAGCAGGCTCTTGCCCACCTCGTAGCCCTGAGCGGCAAGGAATGTGAATGCCATGCCGCCGCCGATGACCAGCGTATCCGCGGTCTTGATCAGGTTCGCGATCACGGCGAGCTTGTCGGAGACCTTCGCGCCCCCCAGCACCAAGACGTACGGGCTGGCGGGCATTTCGGTGAGCTGTCGGAGCACCTCCACTTCTGCCTCAACCAACTTTCCCGCGGCATGAGGCAGTCGCATGGCGATGTCGTAGACAGACGCCTGTTTGCGGTGTACGACGCCGAACCCGTCGGAGACGAACACATCGCCAAGAGCTGCGTAGCGGTCGGCTAATGCGCCTCGGGCGGCCTCGTCCTTGGACTCCTCGCCTGGCTCAAAGCGGACGTTCTCCAGCATTCCTACGTCGCCGTCCGGGAGACTCGCGGCGACCTCTCGCGCCGACTCCCCCACCACATCATTCGCCAGCCTGACCTCGGCATCCAGCAGCTCGGAGAGCCTCCTGGCGGCCGGAGCCAATGAGTACTTGGGGTTGACCTGCCCCTTGGGCCGTCCCAGATGAGCCAGCACGATGACCTGGGCGCCACGATCTCGAAGCTCGTTCAACGTGGGGAGCGACGCGCGAATCCGTCCGTCGTCGGTGATGGTGTCGCCATCAAGCGGCACATTGAGATCGCAGCGGATCAGCACGCGCTTGCCGGTCAACTCACCAAGATCAGAAACAGCCTTCACGCTTGATCCTTTCCGAGCGATGTCGGCGAGTGGATGCAGACGAGCAAGCTTTGCACAGGTTGCTGAGGGTGTGCACACGTTGCAACCGGTGCACAGCGTCGGTATCCCACGCAGCGTGGGATACCGACAGGGAGCTTGGAGATCTAGAGAGACTCGCCGACCAAGCCGACGACGTCGACGAGGCGGTTCGAGTAGCCCCACTCGTTGTCGTACCAGCCGATGACCTTGACCTGATTACCGATCACCTTGGTGAGGGCCGAGTCGAAGATGCACGAACTGGGGTCAGTGACGATGTCGGAGGACACGATCGGGTCGCTGGTGTACTTCAGGTAGCCCTTCAGCGGGCCATCAGCGGCGGCCTGCATAATGCCATTGACCTCCTCGACCGAAGTCTCCCTCGCAGCCTCGATCGACAGGTCGGTCGCCGAGCCTGTAGGCACCGGCACGCGCAGCGCGTAGCCGTCCAGCCTGCCCTTCAGCTGCGGCAGCACCAGACCAATAGCCTTTGCCGCACCAGTCGACGTGGGCACGATGTTGATCGCAGCTGCGCGGGCGCGACGCATGTCTTTGTGGGGGCCATCCTGGAGATTCTGGTCCTGGGTGTAGGCGTGGATTGTCGTCATGAGTCCCGTGACAATGCCGAGGCCGTCGTCGAGTGCCTTGGCCATGGGCGCCAGGCAGTTCGTGGTGCATGAGGCGTTGGAGATGATGTGGTGCTTCGCCGGGTCGTAGTCGCCGTCGTTGACACCCATCACCACGGTCCAGTCCTCGTTCTTCGCTGGCGCGGAAATGATCACCTTCTTGGCGCCCCCGTCCATGTGTGCCTTGGCCTTCGTCGCGTCGGTGAAGAACCCAGTGGACTCGATCACCACATCGGCACCGATCTCACCCCAGGGGAGGGCGGCCGGGTCACGCTCGGCATATGACCTTACGACCTTGTCGCCGACCTTGATACCCCCATCGACAACCTCGACCGGTAGGTCGAGTCGGCCCAGGATTGAGTCGTACCTCAATAAGTGAGCCTGGGTGCCGTCATCGAATAGGTCGTTGAAGGCGACCACGTCGATGTCGGCACCTGAAGCGAGCAGCGCGCGGTAGAAGTTTCGCCCGATGCGGCCGAAACCATTGATACCAACACGGACGGTCATGACACGATCTCCTTCTGGCTGTCAGGCCCATGGCATCAGGGCCAGTGACCACCTTAACGAACTTCGCGGGCACGAGTGACAACCGGTTTTTGGGTGATCTGCCGCAATCAACGCTGCGCACTATGACGGGCAGCCCGCTCACGAGTGCAGGACCCGCGGCTACTCCTCCTCGAGCATGTCGGCGCTCAGGCTGGCCTCGGTGTTTGGTATGCCAAGCTCGGCGGCGCGCTTGTCAGCTGTCGCGAGTAGCCGCCGGATCCTGCCTGCCACGGCATCCTTGGTCAGCGGCGGTTCGTGCATCTGACCCAGCTCCTCCAGGCTGGCCTGCTTGTTCACGATGCGCAGCAGACCAGCGGCTCTGAGATGGTCAGGTACATCGTCACCAAGGATCTCCAGTGCCCGCTCCACCCGCGCGCCCGCTGCCACCGCAGCTCGAGCCGAGCGGCGCAAGTTGGCGTCATCGAAATTCGCCAGCCGGTTCGCCGAGGCCCGCACCTCACGACGCATCCGCCGCTCTTCCCAGACCAGCAGCGACTCGTGCGCCCCGAGCCGAGTCAGCAATGCAGCGATGGCATCGCCGTCCCGGACCACGACCCGATCGACGTTTCGCACCTCGCGGGCTTTCGCGGGAATCCCCAACCTGCGAGCGGCACCGACCAATGCGAGTGCAGCCTCCGGACCGGGGCAGGTCACTTCGAGCGCCATAGACCGTCCCGGCTCTGTCAGCGAACCGTGTGCCAGGAATGCTCCGCGCCATGCCGCCACGCAGTCGCACAAGCCGCCGCTCACCACTTGTGGTGGGAGACCGCGTGCTGGCCGGCCGTGCGAGTCGATCAGGCCGGTTTGGCGCGCTAGCGCCTCGCCGTCCTTGATCACCCGCACGACGTAATGGGTGCCTCGCCGGATCCCAGAGCCGTTCACGATGACAAGCTCGCTCGGATGACCGAAGACTTCGTTGATATCGGTCCTCAGCCGGCGTGCAGCGGCGCCGGTGTCCAACTCCGCCTCGATCACGATCCGACCGCTGACGATGTGCAGCCCGCCAGCAAACCTCAGCGTTGCGGCAACCTCCGACTTCCGGTCGCAGGGCTTGGTGACCTTGATGGTCGCGAGCTCCGCCTTCACCAGTGCGGTCATGGCCATTGCTGAA
>JBKOZG010000406.1:0-11414 GCA_046725775.1 Actinomycetota bacterium
CCTCCACAAGGCGGACCAGCAAACCCTCAACATCCGGCAGACCGACGGCGCGTCGCAGCCCCCTGGCAACGTCCGACGGCGCCACTCCGACACCGAGCCGAACGCGCCCTTTCAATTCACCCTGGGCCAGGGCGTCCACCCGAGCTCGCAGCGAGTCGTCGGCTGGGATGGCTAGGTAGAAACCTTCACCTAAACGGTGGGTGTTCAGCCCGACAAGTCGTCCATCGGCGGTGACGATTGGGCCGCCCGACGAGCCGGGCAGCAGCGGGGCGTCGTGCTCGATGCTTCCGGTGATACGGCGGCCCCGAGGCCCTCGGAAACTCCGCTCAACACCGGTCACGAAGCCAAGCGTCACGCGCAGCCCGCGTCCGCCCGGATTCGACAGGGCGAAGATCGGAGCACCTATTCCCGGCGTAGTGCCGGTGGCCCACTCAATCGCTGCCAGATCCCCTGTTTCGACGCCAATGACAGCGAGGTCCCCATCGACATCGTGCCCCAGGACACGACTGGTTGCCGTGTGCCCATCGGGAAACGTGACGGTGACCTCGTCGCCGCGCACGTTGTGCGCATTGGTCAGTATCTGACCATTGGCCAACACCACGCCGGATCCGACGCCCCAGCGCTGCCCGATGCCGACGACCGCGTTGCCGACCTGCGCGGCTACCTGCTGGATTTCTTGTTGGATTCCGTCGAGCGCTCCCATTTTCAGCAGCCTCCTTGTTAGTAGTAACTTGCAAGCTACTACTTTCTAGAGGTGTGTCAATCCTGAGCAGATACGGTTTGTCTATGAGCGAACAGGATTCAGCCGTCCGCGAGCGCCCGCCGTCCCCGCTCGCCGATGCTCTCGCTCAGGTCGGGGATCGTTGGACTCTGCTCGTTGTGCAGGCCCTGCTCCCGGGACCGCGGCGGTTCAACGACCTGCTGGAGGAGATCCCGGGTATCGCGGCGAACATCCTGTCGCAGCGCCTCAAGCGGCTGGAACGCGACGCACTTCTGGTGTCACGGCCGTACACGGAGCGTCCGCCGCGTGCAGCGTACGAGCTGACTGCCGAGGGCAAGGAACTCGCGGGAGCGCTTCGCCTCCTCGCGCACTGGGGAGCCCGTCATGCACTTCCCGCCGAAGCGCAACGCCATACGGCTTGCGGCACTCCCCTCGAGGCCAGGTGGTATTGCCCCACCTGTGACCACCTCGTCGAGGATGAGCCTGAGCTCGACATGCACCTCCTGTAGCCAAAGGCTGGCCCCGACACGCCCTCGACCCGGATAGAACTTGTGTTCTATTTTTGTCAGTGGGTTTCCGTAGATTCGCTGGTATGTCAGCAGCCCATGCCGAGCCGTCGTCCGCGGACGGGCTGGTCGCGCGGCTGGATGAGATGCTGGCCGAACTCGCCGACGCCGCGGCCGATGATCGTCCGGTCCCGGATGCGGCTCGAATTGATCGGATCGCCCGGCTGGAGAAACTGCGGGCGGTGACGGCGGCGTTTCAGACCGCCGAATCGGTGCGGTTCGCCCAATCCCAGGTCGCCGAACAGCTCGCCGCCGACGCTGCATCCCAGCATGATCGGCCGCGGCATTGCCGAACAGATCGGACTTGCCTGCCGCATCTCGCCCGTGACAGCGGCCCGGCGGCTCAATACGGCGCGGGCACTGTGGTTTGAATTGCCCGACACCTATAACCAACTCAGAATCGGGATACTGAGTGAGCGGGTCGCCGAAACAGTGGTTGCCGAAACTCGGCATCTGGACGCAGTGACCCGCAGTCAAGTCGACGCGCAGCTCGCTGACGCCGGCATTAACACGATGGGGTTCAAAGCGGCCACCACCTGCACCCGCAAGTACGCCTACCAAGCCGACCCGGAGGGATATCTGCAGCGGGTCCGCACCGAACGCCGACACCGTCGAGTCGGGGTACGACCAGCCCCCGACACCATGGCGATTCTTACCGGCTACCTTCCCGTCGAACGAGGCGTCGCCTGCTACCCAGTGTTACGACGCCACGCCGACACCCTTGTCGCCGCCGGGGACAACAGGACCCGCGACCAGATCATGGCGGACACCTTGGTGGAACGACTCACCGGGCAAGCCGCAGCCGGCGACCTCAACATTGAGTTGCAGTTAATGATGCCGCTGGATGCGTTGATCAAACCCGATGATCGAAGCGCCGCGGTGATACCAGGCTACGGTCCGCTGCCCCACGAGCTGGCCTGGGAACTCCTCACCACGAGTCGGGGACGGAAATGGTGGCGGCGGCTCTTCACCGCACCCACAAAAGAGTCAAACCGACGCAGCCCGATCGTCGGCGGCGACCCCACCCGACGCTACTTCGACGGCTGGCTGGCCAAACTCATCCGCCTGCGCGACCAAACCTGCCGTGACCCGTTCTGTGACGCGCCCATTCGCCACATCGACCACATCACCCGCCACAGCGAAGGCGGACCCACCACATTCACCAACGGGCGCGGCGTCTGCGCCCGCGGCAACCTCATTCGGGAAATGCCCGGCTGGCGGATCAAACCCACCGACTGCCGTAACCAGGGCGAGCCGCACAAGATCATCATCACCACACCCACCGGCCACCACTACCTAAGCCGGGCACCCGACCCACCATGAGAATTGGTCGAGCCACCGTCCTCGAACTGCGCACGTCGGCCGGCTCGCGCGCTCGCCGCTGGTTGCTCATTGCATCTGGTGTCGTGGGCCTGCTCGCTGCAGGACTGGTGGCCTTCACTGGCCCCGCTCGGGACCACACCTTCGCAGTGATCTCGTTCTATACCCAGAGCGCGATCTCGCTCCCGCTGCCACTCGTCAGCGTCCTGATCATGACCCAAGAATTCGGGCGGCGGGCCTGGTCGACTACCCCCACATCCGCCTCGTCACGTGATGCAACCATCACCGCGAAATTGCTGGCGAGCGCGCTCATCGCAGTCGCGGGAGCATCGTACGGTGTCTTGATCTCTGTGCTCGCGACCAGCGCAGCGGCACCGCCCGCCGCCCAGGAACGGTGGGATGCGGTCGGCTTGATCATTCTCGGTAGCGTGCTGGTGCAACTGATCGCGCAATTGTCCGGCGCTGGCTGGGGTCTGCTGCTGGGCTCGAGTGTCCTTGCCATCGCGGCGGACGTCGTCGTGCCGCTTGGGCTCTGGATCGTCACTGGCGCGGTGCCTGGAGTTCACGGCGTGCAGGCGTGGCTTGCACCATTCGCTTCCGTGCGGAACGTGCTGTCCGGCCACATGGACGCGCAGCGCTGGGCCCAGGTGGGCGTCATTGTGCTTGTGTGGGTGATCGCACTCAACGCCGCAGGGATATTTCGCGTGCGCCGTCTTGGCCAAAGCGGCGAGCGTTGAACTCGGCGAGCATCGGGTGAGAGGCGCTGGTGATGATCTCGTAGGCCAGGAGTTCGCCAGCTATCAAGCCAAGCGTGGCCCCGCTGTGGGTGAAGGCAACGTAGAGACCGTTCACATCATCAACGCGGCCGATTACTGGCTCGCCGTCGCCGGGAATCGGCTTGGGGCCGATGCCATACGACGCGGCCTTGAGCTCCGGCTTGCCTTGCAGGACCTGGGATGCCTCGGCGAGCAGCGCCTTGATAATTGCCTCGGACACGTGGTACCGGCCGTCCGCGCCGCGCGTGATGTGGGCGTTCGTCCAGTCAGAGTCGATCGCCAGCGCATCGTCGGGAGTGGGGCGCATGGAAACTCTTGGGGTGTTGAGGACAGCCTGCAGTGAATGGTGCACGGGTCGGCTAGTGACCAGAAGCGCGAGTGTCGTGGCGTCCGGGATGGTGACTCCAAGATCAGCAGCCATGGCCGGCACTGCGGCACCGGTCGCCAAGACCACAGCGTCTACTGCAATAAGCTCCCCGCCATCGGTTACCACACCCGTTACCGAGCCGGCATGGGTACGGACGGCGCACTTCCCTGCATTGGTGACGAGCTTCCCGCCTCGTGCCGGGAAGTCCTTGATCAAGAACTGGACGAGGCTCGGCAGATCGACCCATCCCTCGCCCGGATTCCAGATGGCCCCAGCATCAGGGATGGCTGCCAGATTGACTCCTGGAGTGTGAGCGCTGACCTCGTTGCGAGCCAGTAAATGGCTGTCGTATCCGTGGGCCACCTGATGCTCGTGTCGTCGGCGCAAGACCGCATCCGCGTTGTCGGCGTACCAGGCCAGCCCGCCCGCGAAGCGCAGCCAGCGGAGGCCCGACTGTTGAGCCGACAGAGTTCGGTAGCGATCTATGCCGGCCATCCGGAGCCGGTGGTAGGGCTCTCTCCACATGCCAGCGGAATTCAACCACGACAACGAACGCCCAGACGTGCCGCTCGTAAGCTCGCTCTCAGTCAGCAAGATCACATCGGCACCGGCCCGAACAAGCTGGTGAGCAGTTGACACGCCGATCACGCCGCCCCCCACTACGGCCACCTTGATCAATGAGGGGTTACTCACGAACAGAACCATCCATGGTGCGTGAGTCCACCGCTACCCCGGGGTCGGAGCCAGCTGCGGATCTGCCGGTGGTGTGATTAGGGCATCCATTCTCATTTCCTGTGAGGAGTTCGTCGTGTCCGACGCCGCAAGCGACTTCACCAATCGACTCTCAGAGCTGACGCTGGAAGAGAAGGCGTCGCTGTGCCTCGGCTCGCATTTCTGGTACACGGCGCCAGTGGAACGCCTGGGGATTCCGCGGATCATGGTCTCGGACGGTCCGCACGGCTTGCGCGCCCAACCGGGGGAAGGCGACCATGTGGGAATCGGGGGCAGCGTGCCCGCGACCTGCTTCCCTACAGCCTCAGCGCTCGCCTCCTCCTGGAATTCAGAGCTCTGCCGAACGATAGGTGAGGCGCTCGGCAGGGAGGCGAAGAAGCTGGGCGTTTCGGTCGTGCTCGGGCCGGGGATCAATATGAAGCGGTCACCTCTGTGCGGGCGGAACTTTGAGTATGTCTCAGAAGATCCTTGGCTGGCCGGTGAACTCGCCATCCCAATGGTGCGAGGCACCCAAAGCCAAGGGGTTGGCACCTCGCCAAAGCACTACGCAGCGAACAATCAAGAGGATGATCGACTTCGGGTCAGTGCCGAGGTCGACGAGAGGACTCTCCGCGAGATCTATCTGCCGGCGTTCGAGCGGGTCGTGAAGTCCGCGCAGCCGTGGACGATCATGTGTGCCTACAACAAGCTGAACGGCACTTACTGCTCGGAGCACCACTGGTTGCTGACTGAAATCTTGCGTGAGGAATGGGGCTTCGAAGGTCTGGTGGTCTCCGACTGGGGTGCGGTGCATGATCGGGTCGCGGCGCTGCGGGGTGGCCTCGATCTTGAGATGCCGCCTAATCTCGGAGTGAGCGATGCCGCAATCGTCGCGGCCGTACGCGACGGGTCACTGGACGAGTCGATTCTCGATGAAGCAGTGGGCCGCGTGCTGCATCTGGTTGAACGGTCCCAGCCAGCGCTTGCTGAAAGTGCCTCGTTCAGTTTCGTTGATCATCATGCGCTGGCCCGTCGGGCCGCACACGAGTCGGCAGTGCTGCTGAAGAACACCCGCAATGTGCTGCCGCTCGAGCCGGAAGAGGGCAGCACGGTCGCAGTGATCGGTGAGTTTGGGCGTACGCCGCGGTTCCAGGGTGCTGGGAGCTCCCAGGTCAACCCAACCCGGGTGGATGTGGCCCTCGAGGAGCTGCAATCGGCGCTTGCCGGTCGGGCAGAGGTAAGGTTCGCCGCCGGCTTCGGGATTGGCACGACCGACATAGACGACCAGTTGCTGCAGGAGGCGGTCGAAGCCGCCCGGAGCGCGGATCACGTGCTGGTGTTCCTTGGTCTTCCCGGCGAGGATGAGTCTGAGGGGTTCGACCGTACCCATATGGATCTGCCGACCAATCAGTTGGTTCTGGTGCACGCGCTCGCTGAGGTGCATGATCGGCTGATCGTCGTCCTGGCCAACGGCGGTGTGGTCAGGGTCTCCAGCTGGGATGACAAGGTCGCCGCGATCTTGGAATGCTGGCTGTCCGGGCAGGCTGCCGGCGGCGCCGCGGTTGATCTGCTGCTGGGGGTAGCGAATCCCTCTGGCAAGCTGGCCGAGACCATCCCGATTCGACTGCAAGACAACTCCTCGTACCTGAACTTCCCCGGCGAGGAGGGCATCGTCCGATACGGAGAAGGGATCTTCATTGGCTACCGGGCCTACGACAAGCTCGTCCAGCCGGTGAGTTACCCGTTTGGATTCGGGCTGTCGTACACCAACTTTCGAATCGAGGATGTGGACGTATCGATCGCCAGCTCGGTGGCGGGCGGTGATCTTGCCGTGACGGTAACGGCGTCGGTCACCAACACAGGCCAAAGGGCGGGTGCAGAGGTGGTCCAGGTCTATGTCGGTGATACAGAGGCATCCGTGGCGCGACCGCTGCGGGAGTTGAAGGGCTTCGCCAAGGTGCACCTCGAGCCAGGTGAGACGCAGCAAGTGAGCTGCCAGCTCGACGAGCGGGCGTTCGCGTTCTGGTCCACGCGTTTCCAGCAGTGGGTCGTCGAGTCTGGTGAGTTCATGATCGCTGTGGGCAGCTCGTCTCGCGACTTGGTCGCGACAGAAACGATCACTCTTGACGCGCCTCGGCTGTCTCTGCCACTCGGGCCGGACTCGACCCTTCACGAATGGCTGGATGATGAGCGTGGCCGTGAGCTGCTCGGTAAACGGGATATGCAGCTATTGCAGGACCCGGAATTGATCAAGGTGATTGGCACGATGCCGATGCACACCCTGGCGGCATTCCAGGGCATGGCACTCAGCCAAGAGGAGCTCGAGGAGCTGGTCGCCGAGCTCTAGGTCCGGTTGATCAGCGAGGGGTCACCTCAGGGTGCTATGTGATCAAGGTGCGGGCCGCCTCCGCGATCCCCTCAGGCGACATGCCATAACGATCAAGCAGGAAACCGGCAGAGCCCGTCGGCGCAAACTCTGGAACGCCCAGGATCTTGATCTTGGTTGGATGGTTCTGGACGACCGTTTCGGCGACCGCACCTCCCAGCGCGCCAGTGACAGTGGCCTCCTCGGCGGTGACAATGCCACGCGTTTCCCGGGATGCCTGCAACACAGCCTCCGTATCCAGCGGCTTCACCGTGGGCATGGAGATCACTCGGGCGGAGATGCCTTGATCTTCGAGTTGTTCGGCAGCGACCAGGGCGCGCCACAGCACAGTGCCGTTGCTGATCAAGGTCACGTCGTCGCCATCGCAGAGAGTCACCGCCTTGCCGGGGACGAATGTGTAGTCCTCGGGGTAGACCTCTGGCACACTCATCCGGCTGACCCGAATGAACACCGGACCTTCAATCTCGGCGGCCCAGCGCATCGCAGCGGCTGTCTCGATCGGATCGGCTGGAACCACGATCGTGATGTTGTCGATAGCTCGCAGCCAGGCGATGTCCTCGATGGAGTGGTGCGTGGGGCCGAGTTCGCCGTACGCCATTCCTGGGCTCATGCCGCAGAGCTTCACGTTGCGATTCGAGTACGCCACATCAGCTTTGATCTGCTCCAGCGCTCGGCCGGTCAGGAAGCAAGCTGCGGCGGACACAAAGGCGATCCTGCCGCCATTAGCCAGTCCGGCGGCAACGCCAACCATGTCTTGCTCGGCAATGCCGACATTGATCAACCGATCAGGAAAAGCTCTCTTGAACGCATCGAGCTTGCTGGAGCCGACTGAGTCGTTCACGATGCCGACGATCCGGTGGTTTTCATGTGCCAGCTCTGCCAGGGTTTCGACGTACGCGTTGCGGCAGTCGAATCGCGGCCGCTCGGCTATGGAGAGCTGCGACACTGTGTGGCTCATCGTGCATCTCCTTCCCGGCGATCGGCTGCGGCGAGCTCGTCGAGCGCCAGCTCGAGCTGTTCGGCTGACGGGACCTTGTGGTGCCACGCGGGGTTGTTGCTCATGAACGAGATCGGGTGGCCCTTGTGCGTGTGAGCGATCACGAAGGTGGGCTTGCCGGGCCGGAACGGCACCGACGAAAGCACGTCGAACAGATCGCCATGAGCATGACCATCGACTTCCACGACCGCGAACCCGAATGCCGTGGCCTTTTGATCCAGTGGCTCAAGATCATTGGTCTCCCGAACGGTCGCCCCTTGCTGGAGCCGGTTGCGATCCACGATCACGGTGAGCCGGTCCAGCTCGTAATGGGACGCGGCCATCATGGCCTCCCAGTTGCTGCCCTCCTGAAGCTCGCCGTCGCCCACGAGCACATATGTGCGACGCTGAGAAACATCCAGCTTGGCCGAAAGTGCGTGGCCAACGGCGATGGGTAGTCCGTGACCCAGTGGACCGGTATTGGCCTCCACGCCGCGAACGTAATTGCGGTTCGGGTGGCCGTTTAGCTTGGACAGCGGCTTCAGGAAGGTTGCCAGGTCCTCAACCGGCAAGAACCCAAAGGCCGCCAGCGTGACGTACAGACCTCCGGCAATGTGGCCCTTGGAGAGGATGAAGCGATCCCGCTCGGGATCATCCACTGACTCCGGCGTGATGTTGAGCACGGCCCCGTAAAGCGTCGCCAGGATGTCGATGGCTGAAAGATCGCCACCGATGTGGCCAGCGCCTGCGTAGTGGACCAGCTTCAGATCCTGGATGCGGATTTGCCGCGCCGCCTCGGCGATGTGAGCGATCTGCTCGTCGCGATGCGCCTGCCGCAGCCGGTGGAAGACCGGCATGGTGATGTGCTCCGAAGCGAGGGCGGTCATGCGTTTACATCCTGTCGCCCGGCCGTGCGGGCCATGGAGCTCAGCAGCACATCCTGGACCAGCCGTTGAGCTGCAAGGGCGTCATGAGAGGCCTGAGCAATACGCAGCGCCTTCTCATCCAGCGCATCCAGAGCTCCATGCAGCGCCTTGAGGAAGCGGATCGCCACCTTGGCAGCCTCCACACTGTCCTCCCGGAACGGGAATTGATCAAGTTGCCACACGCCCTCCCAGTTGTTCTTGCGCAGCGTGTAGAAAAATTCAAAGGTCTCGACCAGATGCACCGACCCGACCACCATGTCGTCGTCCCAGCCGCGGAAGTTGTCATTGACATCGATCGCGAAAAGACGGCCCGCATCGATGCACAGCTGCGCGGCGTCGGCGGGTGTCTCCAAGCCGTACATGGAATGGCCGAAGTCGAGCAGGATTCCCAGATTGTCGAGTCCCACCTGCTGTATCGCGAGCAGCGTGCGGGCGGCGTTCGGGAAGATGATCTTGTTCCGAGGTTCGCGCGGCTTGTACTCGATCACGAAGTTGATCTCGGGATGAGCCCCGACCAGCTCACGCAGCCCATCGACTGCCAGCTTCCAGATATCGTGGTAGTCCACTTGGAAGGGGTAGTCCCAGCCGTCCTGACCGAACCAGAGCTTGACGTAGTCGCAGTCGAGCTCCTTGGCCAGCTCTGTGGCCTCGTTCAACAGTTTCAGTGCCTGGGACCGGACGGCCGGGTCCGGATTGGTGATCGAGCCCTTGACATAGTCACGGTTGTAGATCTCCGGGGTAATCGCAACAGCGCGGAGCTGGTTGCGCTCGAGTGCAGCCTTGACCTCCTCCAGGCCGCCGTCGAAATCCGCGAACGGCCAGTTCAAGTCAACCACAGAAAGGTCACCAACCGCGCCGGCCTTGTCGATCTGCTCCAGCAACCCGACCGGCGGGCCATACCCCTCGGTGGCGTAACGGTCCTTGTACGCGGCGAAGTGCCAGATACCTGCGCCGAAAATCGGCATCTCACTCATGGTTGAAGCCTCCAATCCTCCGGCGGCGTTGAAATGATCATTCCTTACCCCTTAGTGGCTCCGGCGGTCAGGCCACCGACTGTCAATCTCCTTTGCAGGGTTAGATAGAAGGGTTAGGCCGGCTCCCGGCCGAACTTTCGTATCTTGGCGAACATGTCTTCAAGCAGGAACCGGACGTCGACTGCCTCGACCACCCGGATGGGATACCCAGAACCGGGCAGGTAATGACCCTCCTGACCGAATCGTGGCGCGGGGACAATACGGAAGTTGCCGCCACGTGGGTACAGCATCAGCGAAATGGCTGGCGAATCTCCCAACGAACGGGACTCGATCGGTTCGGGCCAATAGGTGCGGTTCCACCCCACCATCTGGCTGATCAAGTAGTCGGCGAGCTTGCTGGTGCCGCCGATCTTCTCCTCCAGCTCGGTGTAGCTGACCGAAACCTGCGAGTACACGTTGCTCGGCACCTGCCACACAGTGATGCCGGAGTCGTACACTACATTCGCTGCAGCAATGTCGTTCCGAAGATTGAACTCAACACCGGGGTAGGTCTCAACACCGCCGTAGCCCACGCCACCGATCCAAATCACCACAACATCCCTGTCCACCAGGCTGGGATCCAGCAGGATCGCTGAGGCCATATCGGTCAGGGGTCCAAGGAATGCGACAAACAGTGGAGCTTCGGGGCTGGCGAGCTTGCTTTCCGCGATGATCAATTGGGCGCCCGCGCTGTCGCGCGGTGTCGACTCGTCAGGGATCCCACTTGGCGCGCCGTTAGCCACAGTCACCTGCTGTTCAAGGCCCATGAGGTCGAGCAGGAGGTCGATCTCTTCCCGAGATTCCTCCATGCTGCGGTCACTTCGCGATGTGCCGAAGTGGGCTGCGATCAGGCCATTGACCTGGAGTGATGGCGACAAGAGCGCATGCACGATCGCGAACTGGTCGTCTGCCTCGTTCTTGGCGTCGGTGTTGATGATGACACGACGGCGCTTTGCGAGGTCCATCGGTGCTCCCAGATAGTTCTGTACTATTCATTCGCTGCTGTATAATCTATCACTGAGCCGAGTTCGTCAAGTCAGAGCATTAAGTGCGGAAGAGAATGGCTCTAGTCCACGTGAGGAGTATCCGGTGTCCGGAGGTTCAACTGACCAGTTGATCTTGGCAATCGACCAAGGGACGACGAACTCCAAAGCCGCACTCATCAGTGCCGATGGTCAGATGGTCTCAGGCGGCAGCGCGTCGGTTGGGATCTCTTCGCCGCGTCCTGGCTGGGTGGAACAGGACCCAGAACGGATCTGGTCGAGCGTACTGGAGGCCGCGGCCGGCTGCCTCGCAATCGCACCGGAGACGGAGATCGCCGGCGTCGCGTTGTCGACTCAGCGGGAATCCGTCGTTGGTTGGCAGGCCAGCACCGGCGCAGCACTGGGCCCGGTGATCGGCTGGCAGGACCGCCGCACGGCGAACTGGTGCAACCAGGCGATCGATGATCAAGATCGGCGACTGGTACACGCCCGAACGGGGCTGCCCGTTGACGCGATGTTCTCTGCTCCGAAAATGCGATGGTTGTTGGAGAACTTGCCGACCGGCGTGCCGGTTGGGGACGTGCGAGTCGGAACCGTCGACTCGTGGCTGATTTGGCGGCTGACTGCTGGCGCTGAGCATCTCAGTGAGGCCGGCAACGCGTCCCGCAC
>JBKOZG010000322.1:0-8995 GCA_046725775.1 Actinomycetota bacterium
CCACAACGTCGGCTGATCGCCTACCGTACGCAACATGAATGGTCCCGATCCCTTCTAGCCCAAGGGGTTGGGACCATTCTCCCTTGTCAAAGGCATATTCACCGCTCGACACGCCTCGACTTTTTCAGGTCGAAGTAGCTAAGGGGTCAGGCCTCCTCAATGTTGGCCAGAATCGGAGCCAGCAAGGGGCTGTCACCAGTTAATTGGGAGTGCCTCAGCTTCGTTGATCCCGATTTCCAGCATCACCCGGGCATGTTCGGCGCGTTGCCTCACGACGGCAGCTTGCGCCTCTTGCCCGATGCTCTGACAGCAGGCGGCTGTGCTCGTGTGCACGTTGATCGCTCTCTGGTGAGCCTCAATCTCCCGAGCTTCGCACGCTTAACCCGCTCCCACGCGGAGGACGCCGCTGCCTCAGACATACCCGCAGGGTAGTGCGCGGGCTGACAGGGCAATCCAGGACTTCTCCCGCCTCCCCCTGCTAGGCCCGCAAACGACCTAAGGGATACAGAGTGCAACAGTCCACAAGTACCGCCCGAACAACCAGGACCAAATACATGAGACATGAGTACAGCCGACTAAACCGGGTAAACAGCAGTTACGACGTGGCGTGGCGGTACCCCATACCACGCCACAGGCTCGGCGGGCTCAAAACGGGATGCGCGTCGAGCTGCCTGGTCTGGCTTAGCCGGTGTCAGCAAAACTGGGTCATGTCACCAAAGATCAAATCTTGCCCTCAGCGCTCGACGGCGATGCCTTACTCACCGCGCGACGGCCAGAACTGTAACCGCTGATTGATCACCACGAGCCTGCGATCGTCGCGATCACGATGTATCCACGCGATTCGTCCCGGTCGATCTTGGAAAGGGCACCGGCCCGGACAGTACATACGCGTCGGGATCGACGTCGACGGGGTACGCCACTGGCGGGCCTATTCACTGACGTCGCAGAGCACCTCGACTGACGGATTGCTGTCCATCACGGTGAAGGCCATCCCCAACGGCAAGGTGAGCAACCACAACGTACGGCTGTCGTCGCCGGGCACACTGGTCACCTCGATCAGGCATCGGGCGACTTTGTTCTGCCCCGACCGCTGCCTGCTCGAGCTCGGCAGTCGCGTTGTTCTGCTTTCTCCCTCTTCCCGCCCGCCTGGCTGGTGGGCACGGCGGGGCCCGCGGTGGCGAAGATCCTCGAGAACATGGAGATCGGTCACAACGTCATGCATGGCCAGTGGGACTGGATGCGCGATCCCAAGATTCATTCAGCCGCCTGGGAGTGGGACCACGCATCGCCGGCTGACTTGTGGAAGCGCTCACACAACGAGCTGCACCACACCTACACCAACGTGCTCGGCCTCGACAACGACCTGGGCTACGGCATCATGCGGGTCGACGAGGACCAGCGGTGGGTACCGATGTTCCTGGGCCAACTCCTCTGGAACTTCATCAGCGCCTGCTTCTTCGAATACGCCATCGCCGCCTACGACCTCGAGCTCGGCAAGCAACTCAAGAGCCGTGGTCCAGCAACCGGTACGCCGAAATCGCCCCGAGGGTCCATGAGATCTGCAGCCGATACGGCCTGTCGTACACATCCGGGTCTCTTTCCCGCCAGGTGGGCTCAGCTTGGAAACGGGTCATCAAGTTGTCGCCACCCAACGACTTCTCGATCCGCAACACCGCCAACTGGGTACTGCGACGTAGGCCCCGAGCGAAGGCGGTGCGGCGGCACGGAAGCGCAGGCAACAGTCCCGACAGAGCCCGAAGGAGACCCACATGCTGATACCGAGCCGCCATCGCCGTGCTTGACCCTCATGATCGCCATCACGGTGCGCTGTGGTGACACCATGGACGAGAAGCACGGTCTCGGCCGTGTGCCGGGCATCGTGTAGCCGGGCATCCCGTCCGGCATGGCGCAGGACCTGGCCGCATCCATCAAGCTCCTGGCCGCTGCAATCGAGACAATCCAAATTAATCGGCTCGGCCAGTTGCTGAGCGGCTGCTCGCCGCTCTTGATGCATCCTTCGCGCGAGGCTGTCAATGTGGCTCTGTGGTCGCGCCGAGCTAATGGTTGGATCACCATCGCCTGCGCGCACCTGATCCCATTTTGTTCTGGACCGGCTGGATCGACTCGGTGCGGTTCATCTCACTGATCACTGTGTCGATTTGGCCCTGGGCTCACTGAGCGCGTGCAGTCAGCCCGAGTCGAGGTCAAAGAAGATGGCGACTCGTGACACTGCTACGCGTCTGCGAAGTCCTGATCATGATTGCTGTCGCGACTATCGCCGCTCTCGTCGTCTCTCCATTGTGCTTGGCTGGTCGGATGGAATCTGACACCGTTCGGCTGACATATCGGGGAGGCGTACGGGGCGTCAGCATGCTGGCGCAAATGCTGGAAGAGCAGGGCGTCTCGGTTCAGTACGCGACGCCCCGGGAGACCCGGGATATGACTGAGGCAGCCGCAATTGTCGTGGTGGTTCTATCAGCGACCGGAAACATCCACGACATAGCAGGGGCTGTGCAGAAGTTCAGGCAGAAGTTCGCGCATGCTCAAATCGAAGGTCTGCCCGAGTCAAAGCAGTCTGTAGAGGAGCGACTTGCGGCTGTCGATCGGCTGCTCGCCGACGGGAAGATCACACCAGACGAGCACGCTCAGCAGAGAACCCGCATCCTCAACGAACTCTAGAAAACGGCAGAGAGCCCGGATTACCCCAGGGCCCTCAGGGACGATGACCAGATTCGGGTCCGGATGCCCCGGGTCCGGCTGTTTCGCGCCGCGCAGGACGAAGAAGTGCGTTTCGTCTTTCATAGCCGAGGAGCTCAATCTCGTACACGCCAAGTGCCAGGTCGCGGCTTCAGCGTCCCAGACGATGGCCTTGGCCTCAGCGAATGTGATTGCCACCATCACCCCCTTGTGGTGCGTCGGAGGGTCCCGCGCCGCGTCCGGATGTTGTGTTCGACACCAACCTGTCAGCGGTGGTTGGTGCGCTGGGTGGCTGCGCCAGGGATGGTCGCCGCCGAGATTGCTTCTGGATGGCAGCCAAATCCATCCGTAGACAGCTCATCTGCGGCGCGCTGACGGTTGTTCTTGCAGTCCTACGGCATTGGCAGAGTTGACCAAACGGAATGCCTTGGACGGCCTGTTGCCCGAACCGCTCGCCGAGGTTCTGGAACGGGAAGCAGAGCAGCGGGTGCGGGTCGCTGAGCTCCTCGACGGCATCGATGAGCGAGCTACGTTACGAACATGGGCGAGACTCGCAACCCGGAGAACTCAGAGCCGATGACTGCCGCGGAACGGATGCGGAGGCACCGAGCCCGCCAGCTTGGCGACGACGTACCCAAAGTGAAGCGCGGACCGAAACCACGCAGATCACAGACATTGCGCGAAGCGTCGCTGGAGGAACTTATCGATGAGGTGAGCGACCGTCTCACCGGCCGGATGGCTGACGACCACGAGATACGCGACCTTGCACTCAGTGGGGTCGTCCACAGCTACCAGACCTCCGGCGACCGGCTGAGCTTCGTGTCCATCGAACCCTTTGCCGGGGAATGACGAACTTAGGCGGGCCCGTAACCTCAGCGGCCCGCTCTGAGCCATCGGGGCCCTGCCCGGCCCACCTACCCGGGCACCCGCCGCCGACAGCCGTAGCACCGCCAACAATCCTCGACGGTATGACTGGCCGTGGGATGCCCAGCCTGGACCTGACCAAGGCCCTCGCTTAGTTTGGCTATGGGTCTGACCACGATCTTGACCACCATTTTGGTTTGTTCACCGAAATAGGGCTAAGGGCAAAATCCGTATTTTCAAGGAAAATTGGACGTCTGAGGATCTCCGTGGACACGCTGCCGATGTCTGGTCAAGGGCTCACGAGTTCAAATCTCGTGGAATACATCAGATTCCCTCATTCAAGCCGCGTTTCGGGGGGTGACCGCCCGGCCAGCCGGAACGCCGTAGCCTCGGAGCCCGGGGCGCAACCGTTGATCACCCAAATCTCTTGAGGTGACACTGGCGCTCACATGCGGGGCCCGGGCCGGGAACCCCGACGAACAGTGTCTGTTGGAGGCATGCGATGTCGATCTTCGCGCTGGTGATCTTGAGAGGGTCCGCCAACTTGGCGTTTCCCTGCATCTGTACCGAGGCGGTGACTGCATAGGGCAACGTCTCGGTCGAGGTTTTGTTGCCATAGGGCGGATGCCGCTTGTGGCTGTGCTGCTCCGGTTGGTCGGCGGTCTTGGGGGTCGACGCCGACGGCGGCACGCCAGACGGCGAGTTCACCGAGGAGGGCGCCGGTCGGGTGCCTGCCCGGCGGTGCCCATACCGGCTGTTCGCTGTTCTGGCTGGCGCAGTCTCGAACCTGATTTGCGAGGCCGATAACGAACTGCGACCGCTTTGCCAGGTACTCGCCCCAAACGTGATGATTTTGAAGGGCTTGCGGAATGCCCGGAAGCCACGGCAGTGGGCCTGTCCGGTAGCTGCGGGCTCCGGGAGCCGCCAGTCGAGTACTGCGGCCATGTCGCCGGCGGTCTGAAGGTCGCGTCCGGCGGCGGCTGTCCAGAGGTGGAGGAGTGGGTGCTCACCGGTTTCAACCGCCAACGCGAGCAGGTGTGCTCTCAGGGTCGGCCACGACGGCTCGCTGGTGAGTTCAGGAATGACCTGGTCAGCCTGGCCGTCGAGCGCATGAACGATCTGGGAGCCAACCAGCTGCTCGGCCGCGACATGGGGCCCGTCGGTGTAGCGCTGGACGGCGTCGAAGAGCCGCTCGGCTGGGTCACTGAGTTGGCGCAGCAGTTGGTGGCAGAGGCCGCTGTGTCGTCGCGAGCGAGCATCTGTCGGAGCAGTTCGGTCGGGGTGCGGGGGGCGATGGTGTCGGGTCGGATGAGGGTGTGCGGATCGCCGTCACCGACCACCTGCAGGTACAAGTGATTCGCCGCCCGGCTGCGGGTGAGCATCGTATACAGCTGCTGGCGTAACTCATGGCCTGCTAGCAGGCCATGCATGGTCTCGGCGGTGACGCCTGGCGGCGTGGATGGTGGTGGCGTAGCCGAGACCGGTCGAGGTAGCGACGTAGTCGGCGGGCAGTCGGACCGTGTGGTGGCTGCGGGTGTGCCGGACAGTCAACTCGGGGTCAAGGCTCGGCCGGTAGGCCGACCGCGCAGCGGCGCGGCGTTGACGCCGATACCGACCGGCGCATCCTTTGGCTGGCGGGGCCGCCCGTTCGGGGTGGCGAACGCCTCATATTCTTTTGGGGAATTGAACCCAAGACCTACGCATTACAAGCGTGTCCACTGGACGACGGTGGCCGGTGGTTTGGTGTCGTCTAACGCTGGGCTAGTCTCTCCAGTCCCTGGCTGGTGACGGCCGATGATGGACGGTCGGGGGCACAGTGGGGCACGGGTCAGATGTGGAGGCATCAGAGGTCAAGAACCCTGATGTGGTCTGCATCCGAGCGATCGAAAAGCGAGAAAGCCAGCCCCTTGGACCCCCTTGTCGGTCAGAGTCAAAGGCGGGTCGGCGTCGCCAAGAGGCGGTATCGTTAACGGGCAGGGCTTGCCGTGCAGAGAGAAGGTGCTCTGGTGTTCACTGGGTCAGCCGACGAGGAGCGCGTGTGGGCCGCTGACAAGCGCGATTTCGTTGCTGACCGGCGAGATGAGGTCGCTGATGAGCGGGACAGGTTGGCCGACACCAGGGACCGGACCGCAGATGACCGGGAGGCGGAGCTCGACGAGTGGGAACGCCAGTTGGACGCCCGCGCCGCGGAGCTTGGGGGTTCCGCTGAAGAGTCTGGAGCGTCTGCACAGCGGGCCGAGGCCCGTGCCGGACTGTCGCAGGCGCGACAGAACCGGGACGAGGCGCGGGCGAAACGGACAATAGCAGCTGCCGATCGAGATGAATCGACGAAGCGGCGGCAAGCCGACGCTCCACCCACGCGCCTCGCGATGGTGTTCGCCGAAATTGCCGAGCAGCTTTACGAGGCCGACAGCTTCGATGACGTTCTCTCGCGGATCGCCGAGGCCGCAGTATCGACCATTGCCGGCTGCCGGATGGCGAGCGTCACGCGCTGTGAGCGGAGCGGGTACCGAACCGCCGCGTCTACCGATCCCGCCGCGACGGCGGTGGATCAAGCGCAGTACCAGTTACACGAGGGTCCCTGCCTGGATGCCGTCGATGCCCCAATGGTGTACGCGCAGTCGTTTCCCGATGAGCGCTGGCCGACCTTGGCATCACGTCCGACCGAGTCCGGCGTACAGTCGGCCCTTTCCTACCGCCTGGCAGCGACGAGCAGTGGTACCGCCGACTCAGCCGGCGGATCCCTGAACTCCTACGGCGTCATTCCGTATGCGTTCAGCGACACTGCGCAGGAGATTGGACTCATCTTGGCCGCGCACGCCTCGGTGGCGGCCCGGGCGGTTGATGAACGCAGCACCCTTGAGAGCCTTGGCGGTGATCTGCAGCAGGTCTTGCTGTCCCGGGATGTCATCGGCCAGGCCAAAGGAATCTTGATGGAGCGGCTCAAGATCACCCCGGAGGAAGCTTTCGACATCTTGCGACGCTCCTCGCAGAATCTGAACATGAAGCTGCGGGACGTGGCGCGGGGCCTCGCCGAAACCGGCGAGTTCCGGATGACAAGAAGCTCCCGCCCGCCGACCAGCAGTGAGGCCGTAGCCAGTCCCTAAGTTAAACGCTGAACGCGATCGCCGCCATCTCCCTTGCTGTTGCTGACGGCTCTAACTACCTGCCAGTCGGGGTGGCAGCCCTGCGGCGAGAATCAATCCTTCGACGCTGGCCCGAACGAGCGGAGTCCCGCGTGAGCGTCAGAAGGAGCGCCGCTGCCAGGCCCGCCGGTCGCCTGGGACTGGGGTGGTCTGGCGGCTCTGGTCTGAACCGCCAGACCTAGTCCAGACGGCCTCCGGAACCCGGCTGCACCTACCGGCACCATGCCCAGAGCAGTCTGGAGCGAAACCCGCCGCCCCTTCTTCCATGAGAGCGCGGTCGTAGAGGTCCTCGATGTGTGTGGGGACCCGGTACGACGGCGAGGTCGGCTGCGATCGGCTCGAGCTTGCCCTCAAGCTCTCGCGGGGTGCGTGACGTCGGTGACGCCGTCGACGGGCGTCTCCGGGGTGTTGCGGCTGTAGGCGGTGACCTGGCGGCCACGGGCGGCGGCTGCGGTGACGATGTGGCTGCCGGCGAAGCAGGTTCGGCGGAGTACGGCGATGCGGGTCATAACTGTCTCCTTCGAGGGTGGTGAGCGGTGCGCTCGGGTTGGGTGGTAGGCGGGCGGTGGCCGGGCGGCTAGGCCTGACGCGAAGTCAGAAGCGCTGGGAGCCGAAGCGGAAATGGCGACGGCACGGCTAGGGCGGCTGGGGCGTTGGCGCCGATGGGTGGCTTGATATGAGCAGCCGCGTTTGGAAATAGGGAGTGGTTGGGTGGGTCAGGTCGTAATGGACAGCGAGACGGCGGAGATCCTCGCTGGGTGCTTCGGTTGTGACAGCGGGCACGCCAGCGGCGCCTGGGTTCGAGCAGAAGGCAAGGGAGCGCGGCTGCATTGGCAGCCGGCGAGGCTGGGCATCCTGCTGGCCGAGCCGGGCTGAAAGAACAGTCTTGGCTGAGGCAGTTCGGGATGAACTGGTGGAGCGAAACGTGGCGACCATCGTTGTGGTCCTCGTATTGATCATGAGGAGGTCCGTCCGTGGACACTCGACGAAGCGGCGACGTTTCTGGCTGCCGCCAGTGCGCATCGCTTGTCGGCACTGTTCGCGGTCGGGGTTGCTGTGGGCATGAGGCGGGGTGAGCTATTGGCCCTTGCCTGGGACGATGTTGATCTTGATGGCGGGATCCTTCGGGTGCGGCGGACGGTCCAACGCTTGCGGGGTCAGGGTCTGGTGTTTGGCCCGCCGAAGTCGACCAGATCGCGTCGCAGCATCCCGCTACCGGAGGCCTCGCGCGCGACGCTGCTGTCTCACCGTGAGCGCCAGGAAGCGGAGCGGCTTACGGTGGGGGACTCATGGTAGGAGTTTGGCCTGGTCTTCACAACGTCCGTAGGCACGGTTGCGGAGCCGCGAAATCTGTCCAGGACTTTTGAGCATCTGGTGCAGTGGCTGGCCGCGCAGCCGAGGGCTGCGACCGTGGCCGGGCTGCAACGCCAGCTGGACCGGTTCGGGCGCTACTACAACACCGTTCGGCCCCGTAGAGCCCTCGGCCGGCGCACCCCGGCGCAGGCCTCCGCCGGCCGACCCAAGGCCGTCCCGACCGGGCCGGTCATCCCCGCTCACTACCGGGTCCGGACCGACACCATCGACGCCGGCGGCTCCGTCACGGTGCGCCACAACAGCCGGCTACACCACATCGGCCTCGGCGCCCGACTGGCCGGCACCCCGATCAGCCTGCTGATCGACGACCTGCACATCCGGGTGATCCACCGCCACACCGGCCAGCTGATTCGCGAATTGATTTTGGACCCGACCCGGGACTACCAGCCCCGCGGCCTACCCCCCGGACCACCCAAACGCGACCCCGGCGGCAATGCCCCCGGCGACATCCCGATCCCGGCCCAAACTGCCGCCCGCAGCCGGAGTCAAGGCTGGCCGAAGGCCACCCGAAGCAATGCCGCGTAGTTAGGCGTGGGAGCTGTCGGTCAAGGACTCTGGGCGTCACGGCGGGTCGGGAGCGCGTAGCTGCCGGTGCTTGTGCGAGTGAGGAAGCCGAGTCGGGTCCACTCGGCGAGTTGGGTGAGCATGTTGCGGGGTTTGATACCAAGGTGCTTGGCGAGGTCGCGCCCGCACCAGGGTTGCCGGGGATCTTTTTCCATGAGGGCCGTGGCGCGTTGTCGTCTGGTGGGTGCAGCGTGTGGGTTGGCTGGCTTGCGATACCGGGGCCGCCAAGACGCATCGACCGAAGGTGTGTATAGGGCAATGTCGATCGCGGTAATGGTGGTCGGCAGGTCAGGACGCCCGTCGGCGCGGTTGAGGTAGCGCGAGGTGGCGTTCTTGACCTTCCGGGTGCT